>NZ_JADYVO010000021.1:0-130166 GCF_020193825.1 Bradyrhizobium sp. NBAIM18 | reverse complement strand
ACGTCGTGTGCAGGGTCAGCTGTGTCTAAGAGACAGGGCGCTTCCTCCCCCGCCGCCGCCACCTCCCTGCCCGAATGCCGCTCCGGCGGAGGCGGTCGCCAGCACGGCGAGCAGCACCAGACCTGTCCTGCTCATCGACTGTCTCTTGGTGCATCTGTTGAGGTCGAGCATCATCGATCCTGCTGGTAGCCCTGGTTGGTCGTGTTCCCGGGTCCCTTGTTGCTCCGCTGTTCTTCGGGGACTGGAGGCATCTTTGACATGTGCTGCTCCTGTGTCGATGGTTCGCAATGTCGAAATAGAACAATGAGTTGTCGCAGGGGTCGTTCCTGCGCCGATCGCCGCAGCGCGAGACAGGGAACACCGCGCTGCGTACCGGGTTGATCAGAGGGTGCTGCCGCAGCGCCATCGTGCGAGTTCGACAGGGAAACACTCGACGGGGAAACACATGCCAAAGGCGACTGAACCTGAAACCGATCCGCGAGAGACACCGCTCGACGATCCGCGCCGGAAGACCGATATGCCGACGCACCGGCAGACGAATAAGCCCTGGCAAGGCAATCCCGAGAAGGAACAAATCGATCCGGAACGGCCGCCGCTGGATCTGGAGCGGTGGCAGAAATCGAAGACGCACTAGCAGCGGAGGCCTGCTGGCGTGTCGAGATCGTGAATGATCGGCCGCAGCGGCCCGCCGGAGTGCAGTTCCAGCGTTGCCAGCGTAATCGGCAGCTTGAAGCGGCGCTTCCCTGCGCTGCCCGGATTCAGATAAAGCACGCCGTTGACGGTCTCGATCCGCGCGCGGTGGGAATGCCCTGAGACCACGACGTCGATTCCGAGCTCGGCAGGATCGATCGTCAGCTCGTTGAGGTCGTGCAGGACGTGGAAGCTGCGGCCGCCGAGGCGCAACGTTTGTGTTTCGGGAAAGCGTTCAGCCCACGTGCCCCGGTCGACATTTCCCCTGATCGCGGTGACGGGTGCGATGCGGCAAAGCCCGTCCATCACCGCCTGGGCACCGATGTCGCCGGCGTGGATGATGTGCGAGACGCCGGCGAGGCAGCGCTCCGCCTCGGGCCTCAGCAGTCCATGCGTGTCGGCTATCACCCCAATCATGAACGTCATGTCAGATCACGGCTTCAGTGCACTACATCCAGCGGCATCCGGCCGATTTCCTCACCATCCTCATTCGTGACGAGGATCGAGAAATGGCGGCCCTTGAGCTCGGGACGCTCCTCGAGCAGGCGCCGCGCAATCTCTTCGGCGACATCCAGAGCCTTGATGTCGTCCGGCAAATCGGCGCCTTCTTCGTCCGCTACGGTTTCAGAATCCACCAAATCAAAATGATAGCGCGGCAACGTCTGGTCCTCGGGTGTTCCCGCAGGAACGCGCGGTCTCAGGGCTTCGTTCCGGCGCCGGAGCCATCTGCGGTCCGGCGGGCGGGCATCGCCGTCGGTCCTCGGCGCGAGATTGCCGCGGACTCACGCGCGGCGCCGCCGCGTCCTCGCGCGGGGTCTGGAACGGCCCGCCCTCGATGCCGCGAATGCCAGGCCGGCAGCGATCCCGAGCACCACGAGCCCCTTGCTGAGCACAGCGGCCGGCGGAACCTGCTTCCGCACCAGCCAGCCGCCGTCGACGGACGTGCCCTGCGGACCCGCTTCGAGCAAGGTGCCTTCGTTCCTTGCTGCTGGACGCGCGCGCGACAGCAGCCAGCGGAATGCGGCTCCGATGACATTCTCGGTGATCTCAGGAGCAACCGCATAGGCCAGTTGCCCGGCGCGCGCCGGCCAACCCACGGCCATCTCGTCACGAGGCGCGCGGACGAGGCGCAGGAGGGTCTGGGCTACATTTTCGGATTGATAAAGCAGCGGACCAGGATCGAGCCTTCGTCCGGAGACGTTGGCGCCGTGGACGAAGCCCGGCGTATCGACCATGGACGGAAAAACGCCACAGACGTGAATGCCGGGATGAGCCCGGAGCTCCTGACGCAAGCTTGCGGTGAAGCCGCGAAGGCCGAACTTGCTGGCGGTATAGGCTGCGGCAAAGGGCGTCGGCGCCCAGCCGCCAAGCGAAATGTTGTTGATCAGGACACCGCGGTTCTGGCGAAGGAAGATCGGAAGCACCGCGAACGCGCCATGCATGGTGCCGAGCAGATTGACCTCGATGGTCCGGCGATGAAGCGCGATGTCTGCGTCCTGATAGGCCCCGAACACGCCCGTGCCGGCGTTGTTGATCCAGACGTCGATGCCGCCGAAGGCCTCGTCCGCCGCACCGGCCAGACGCTGCACCGCCTCCGCGTCAGTGACGTCGGTTGGCACGGCCAGGGCCCGGCCTCCGAGCGCCTCACACTCCGCAGCAAGCCGCATCAAGACCTCGCCGCGGCGTGCCGCGAGGACAACGCTTGCGCCCTTGCGGGCAAAGGCCAGCGCCGCGGCGCGGCCGATTCCACTGGAGGCGCCGGTGATGACGACGCGCGTGCCGACCATCTGCCCGTGCTCGCGTCCCGAGACGTCCGCGGGAAGCAGCCAGCGCAGGGATCGCCGCAGGCGTGCCGTTCCCTGGGTTTCGAACCAGTCGCCATGCGCAAAGACCACCCGCTCCGGAGCCAGCTTCACGAGCCGCTCGCCCGCAGCCCGCGCCGAACGGCCGCCGAGGCGGAGCAGCAGCCGCAGATAGACCGGGGCCTTCCCGTCCGGCTTGGCAATGCCGAGCAGGCTCGCCGCGGCTGTATTCGCGGCGCTGAGGTGGAGGGGGTCGAGGTTCTGCACGATATCCGTCAGAATCAGCGTCCGGCTCCGCCTGTCGAACAGCTCGACCTCCGAGAACATCGGAGCATTCACCGACACCGTTTCGAGGTCGGCGGCCCATTCCTCCGGCGTCGTGTCTCCAAGCTCCCGATCGATGCGGAGGCCCGCCGCCCGCACCTGCCCGCGCGCCGCAAGACCGCGCGCAGCAAAGATCGCGGCCTGCGGCAGCTGCCTTTGCCATTCAGGCAGGAACATCCAATGCGCAATATTCGGCGCCAGCAGGTATCTGATCGTGCCCAGCCGCTCCAGCTCTTGGCGCAGAGCGCGCGAATATCTCACCGGCGAATGCAGCACGAGGTCGCCGTTCGACAGGCGGATGACAGTCATCCGCACGGGCAGTTGCAGGCCGGCGGCGTTGATCGGCTTGTCGTTCACGATCCAGATATCGTCGGTCACCTGCGACAGGCTGGCAGTCGACACACCGGCGTCGGAACTTTGCATGAGCGTCTTTCCATTGCGAGGGCGTTGCACCAAAGCGCGTGGGCGGCGCTCGTTCCTCATCAATGTCTTGGAAAGAACGTCTGGAAATCACATCGCCGCGGTCGTTCGACCTCCTTCGAGCCGCACCCGTAGCGCGTTGCGGGCGTCGGCGATGACATCGACCCAATCGCTCGGCCGTGTTTGATGAAACAGCCGCAGGCTCGGGTACCAGAACGAACGCGCACCGGATTGGGGCCAGCGCCAGTCGCAATCGGCATGCAGCAAGACCCAGGCCTCGCATCCAAGCGCGCCCGCAAGGTGTGCGATCATGGTGTCGACACATACGACGAGATCGAGCTGCCGCAGGCGATGGCCGAGAGCGACGATATCAGGCGTGCTGATGTCCCGCGCCCCGATCGCCGCGAGCTCTTCGGTGCTCGTCCCGCGCTGGAGCGAATGGAGCGTCACGCCGGATTCAGCGAGATTGCGCAGCAAGACGGCCGGAACCTCCCGCCGCTTGTCCCACTCACCAACTTTCCAGACCAGGCCGACCGCCAGACTTTGCAGCCGAAGCGGTTGTACGGCAACAGGAGGGAGCATCAGGTAGGGAACGCGCATCTCGACCTGATCGCGGCGCGCTCTGATGGCGTGCGGCACCTCCATGATCTCGATGTCGACCTCGAAAGCGCTCTCGGGTGCACCATCATGCAGCGGGATGGCGCGATCGACGCCCGCTGCGCCCTCGACTATCGGCAGCAGTTCGGGTTGACACCACAGGGTGACGCTGCGCGCAATCGCGCGAAGCGGCTTCATGAAGCGCAGGAACTGGATGGTGTCGCCGAGCCCGTGATAGCAGCGCACCAGCACGTGCTTATCGCTCAGGTCCTCGCCGCGCCAGATCCGCTGGAGATGGCGCGGGCCAGTGTGCTTGGGCGGATGCGCGCTCTCCAGCAAATCTCGATCGTTGATCGCCCAGGCGCGCGCGAAATCGCCCGCCCTGATCGCTTCCGCCCAGCCGCCCGCCATCTCGCGCGAATCGCTAGTGTCGCACGAACTTGTGGAATCGACTGAGCTTGCCGTCCTTGGTTCGATCCTGATGCAGGAACGCGATGCCGGCTTCATCGAACTTCTCGAAGAACGCGTCCCAGCTGATGCGATCCAACGCTTCATCCGGCGGATCGAAATCAATACGCAGGATTCCGGCGTGGCCACCCTCCTCCGTCGCCTTCACGGTCGCCGGCTTCCCGCCGCGCTCCTCAGCCCATTTCTGGATGACGTTGTGATCGGTGGTCTCGTGGGCTTCGCTGTTCTGTGCCTTGGATGTCATGTCACACCTCGTTCACTAGGCGGGCGATGAACGCCGCACCGCATCGAACCATTGGCCGACAAACGCGGGCCGGAGGGATTGGTTCTTCGCGGCAGATACGAAACGGTCCGCGTGAGGCGAGCATCATCTTCTTCATCTTCATCATGAAAGCCGTTCGTTCCGAGCAGGCGGTGCGGGATTTTATCCCATGTTAAGCGCGTCGCATTTTCTCGCGATGAATCTGCCGAGGCGTGCCGCCCGTCATCTCCTTTCCAGGAACGAACATACCTTCCACACGTTCGCCGACGTACTTACACCGACTCTTGCACCGACGCCGCGCGTTTTCCGGAGGGCTTCATTCCATGCATTCTCGTCTTCAAGACAGGCGCCGCGTGCGCGTCGGACTCGTCGGCGTCGGCAATTGCGCGAGCTCCTTGGTCCAGGGGCTCACCTACTACCGTAACGCCAAGTCGAACGAGCCGGTGCCGGGCTTGATGAATGCGGACCTCGGCGGCTACCATACCAGCGACATCCAGATCGCGTCCGCCTTCGATGTCAACGCCAACAAGGTCGGCCGCGACGTCGCCGATGCGATCTTCGCGGCGCCCAACAATACGCACCGCTTCTCCGACGTCCCGCCGACAGGCGTGATCGTTCAGCGCGGTCCGGTCCTGGATGGCATCGGGCATTATCTCACCGACGACGTTCCGATTGCGGACGTGCCGGAGGCCGACGTGTCCGAAGTGCTGGCGATGTCCCGCACCGACGTTCTGGTCTCCTATCTTCCGGTCGGCTCGCAGCGCGCCAGCGAATGGTATGCGGCGCGCGCCATCGAGGCCGGCTGCGGCTACGTCAATTGCATTCCGGTCTTCATCGCCTCCAATCCCCAATGGCAGCGCCGCTTCGAGGAGGCCGGCCTGCCGATCGTCGGCGACGACATCAAGAGCCAGGTCGGTGCCACCATCCTGCATCGCGTGCTCGCCAACCTGTTCCGCGAGCGCGGGGTGCGGCTCGACCGCACCTACCAGCTCAATGTCGGCGGCAACACCGATTTCAAGAACATGCTCGAGCGGGAGCGGCTGGCCTCGAAGAAGATCTCCAAGACCCAGGCCGTGACCAGCCAGTTCGACGTCCCCATGGACCCCGACAACATCCATGTCGGACCGAGCGACCACGTGCCATGGCTCACCGACCGCAAGCTCGCTTTCATTCGCCTGGAGGGAACGACGTTCGGCGGCGTTCCCCTGAGCGCCGAGGTCAAGCTCGAGGTCTGGGACTCCCCGAACTCGGCGGGCGTCGTGATCGACGCGGTGCGCTGTGCCAAGCTCGCCATGGACCGCGGCCAGGCCGGAGCGCTGACCGGCCCTTCGAGCTATTTCATGAAATCGCCGCCGCAGCAGTTCACCGACGAGGAGGCCGGACGGCGGACACGCGCCTTCATCGACGACAAGGCGTTTGCGTGATGGCTGGGATCATCCATCTCGTCCGGCACGGGCATCATGCCCTGCTCGGCCGCATCCTGTGCGGCCGGATGAAAGGCGTCGCGCTCGACGATCTCGGCTGTGAGGAAATGGCGCGCTGTGCCGGCACCATGGCGCCGCGGCCATCGCTCATTCAGTCCAGTCCGCAACGGCGCTGCATGCAGTCGGCCTGCATCCTCGCGGCGCATTTCAGGCTGCCGGTCGAGATCGTTCCCGCCCTCGACGAGCTCGATTATGGCGAATGGACCGGACGATCGTTCGACGAGCTGGCGCCGGATCCCCGGTGGTCGCGCTGGAATGGGCGCCGCGGCACCAGCCGTCCGCCCGGTGGCGAGAGCATGCGGTCGCTTCAGAATCGGATGGTCGCTCATCTGGAGCAGCTGCGTGGCGATCCCAATCTCGGCGCTGTCATCGTAGTCAGCCACGCCGAGCCGATCCGCGCCGCGCTGCTGCACTATTCGCGCACGCCGCTCGACCAATTTCTCTCGATCGAGATCGATCCTGCCAGCATCAGCACGCTCCGCGCTGACAGAAGCGGCATGAAGATCACCGGGATCAACCAGCGGGTGCCGGCGTGAAGATCGTCATCTTCGGCCTGACAATCTCCTCTTCCTGGGGCAACGGTCACGCCACCCTGTGGCGTGGCCTCTGCAAGCATCTCGCGCGTTCGGGACACAGCGTCGTCTTCTTCGAGCGCGACGTACCCTATTATGCCGGTGCCCGGGATCTCTACGAGCTGCCGGGCGGCGCGCTCCAGCTGTTCGCGAACTGGGACGATGTGCGGCAGGCGGCAAGCGCCGAAATCCGTGATGCCGACGTCGCGATCGTGACCTCCTATTGCCCCGATGCGATCGCCGCGACCGAGCTGATTCTCGCTGAGGATCGTGCCGTTCCCGTGTTCTACGACCTCGATACGCCGGTCACGCTGGCAAGGCTCATCGCCGGCGAGGCTGTCCCCTATGTCGGCCCGCGTGGCCTGCGGGACTTCGCGCTGGTGCTCAGCTTCACCGGCGGGCCTCACGTTGCGGACGAATTCCGCAACAGGCTCGGCGCGCGCGACACGCGGCCGCTTTATGGGCATGTCGACACAGACATCCACCATCCGGTCGCGCCTCAACGGCATTATCGCGCCGATTTGTCCTATCTCGGCACCTACTCCGAAGACCGCCAGCACACGCTCGAGGCGCTTTTCGTTGCGCCCGCGCGGGCACGCAAGGATCTCCGCTTCCTGATCGGCGGCGCGCAGTACCCGGACGATTTCCCGTGGTCGCCCAACATCTATTTCGTGCGGCACCTGCCGCCGTCCGAGCACGCACCGTTCTTTGCCTCGTCGCGGCTAACTCTCAATGTCACCCGTCGGGCCATGGCGGAGATGGGCTGGTGCCCATCCGGCCGGCTGTTCGAGGCCGCGGCCTGCGGCGCCCCGCTGCTGAGCGATGAGTGGCCCGGAATAGCGGACTTCTTCGCGCCCGGAGAGGAGATTCTGATCGCACGCGACGAGCACGACGCGCTCGCCGCGCTCGCGATGCCGGATGCGGAGCTGAGGCGCATGGCGCGGCGCGCTTATGAGCGCACCATGGACCAGCACACATCGGACAAGCGGGCGCGTGAACTGATCTCGATGCTCGAGCAGATGACGTCGAGCCGCATCAGCCGGCAACAAATCGAGGAGGCCTGATCATGTGGGGCATCGTTCCGGCCGCGGGCCGCGGCAGCCGTATCCAGCCGCTTGCCTTCTCGAAGGAATTGCTGCCGGTCGGCAGCCGGCATGACGACGGTACCGACCGTCCCTGCGCGGTCTCCGAATATCTGCTGGAGCGCCTCATCCTCGGCGGCGCGGACAAGATCTGCTTCGTGATCTCGGCCGGCAAGTCCGACATCCTCGAATATTTCGGCGACCATTACGGCAGCGCCGAGCTCGCCTATGTCGTGCAGCCCGAAGCCTCCGGCCTGTGCGACGCCGTGTTCAGGGCAAGCACCGTCGTCGGCCAGCATGAGGACGTCTTGGTCGGCCTGCCCGACACGGTCTGGTTTCCCAAGGCGGCCCTGCAATCCCTGCCCGAGGCAGACCTCTCGTTCCTGCTGTTCCCGGTCGAGCACCCCGAATTCTTCGATGCGGTGGTGCTAGACGGCGAGCAGGTGACGGAGATCCAGGTCAAGCAGCCGAATGCAGCCTCGCGCTGGATCTGGGGTGCTTTCAAGATGTCGGCGCACGGCTTCCGCCAGCTCCAGGCGCTGTGGCACGCACGCGAACGCCGCGACGAATATTTCGGGACGCTGGTCAATGCCTATCTTTCGGCCGGCGGCAACGGCATCGGCGTCAAGGCCGGCGAATCCTACGTCGATGTCGGCACCATCGACGGCTATCGCACGGCAATGGCCCTGCTCGCCGAGAGCGTCGAGGGCCGTTCCAAGTTGCGGACCCGCGCCTCATCGGACGGGGCTCGGCCGGTCTCAATGAATAACGGAGCGATTGCATGACCAGAGGCGCCCTCTCCCGTGAGGAAATCCGCCAGCGTGTCGATGCGCTGGGACCGTGGTTTCACAATCTCGACCTCAAGGGCGTGCCGACCGCGCCGTCGCACTTTCTCGGCGACTATCCCAATGTGAAGTGGCAGCGCTTTTCCGGCATCATCCCGGACCGGCTCGAAGGCAAGACCGTGCTCGACATCGGCTGCAATGCCGGCTTCTACGCCATGGAGATGAAGCGGCGCGGCGCCGAGCGCGTGCTCGGCCTCGACACCGACGAAGAATATCTAGCCCAGGCCCGCTTCGCGGCCGAGGTGAACGGGCTCAGGATCGAATTCCGCAAGATGTCGGCCTATGATGTCGGGCAGCTCCGCGAAAAGTTCGACCTCGTGATCTTCATGGGCGTGCTCTATCATCTGCGCCACCCGCTGCTGGCGCTGGACCTGATCCATGAGCACGTCGCCGGCGATCTCCTGCTGTTCCAGTCGATGCAGCGCGGCGACAGCCGCGTCGATCTGGTCGAGAAGAATTACGACTTCTGGACCACCGATCAGTTCGATTCCTCCGGCTACCCGAAGCTGCACTTCATCGAGCACAAATATGCCGACGACCCCACCAATTGGTGGGTGCCCAACCGCGCCTGCGTCGAAGCCATGCTGCGCAGCGCCGGCTTTGCCATCGCGGCCCATCCGGAGGAGGAAGTCTATCTGTGCAGGCGCACGGCGCGGCCGCAGGCTGACGGGCCGGTCTATCCGTCGCGGGAGGCGAGCCGATGATCGAGGCGGCCAAGATCTGGAACGAACCCAACAACAAGTCGCATTGGGACCTGCTGATCGACCCGGACTGGGCGATGTTCGCCAACCTGGCGCTCGCGGCGGGAAAGGCCATCCGCAGCGCGCATCCGACCCTGCCGCGCGTGCTCGGCGGCATCTCGCCCATCGACCCCTCCTTCATGCGCAGCATGCAGGCCCGCGGCGTGCTCGATCACGTCGACGCCGTCGCCGTGCACGGCTTTCCGCTCGACTGGAATTTATGGCAGATCGGAGAATGGCCGGCCAAGATCGATGAGATCAAGGCTGTTACCTCGCTCCCGGTCTGGGTAACCGAGGTCGGCGTCTCCTCCTTCGGCGCCGAGGAGGTGCAAGCCTGGGGCCTGTCGCGCACCGCCGACCTTCTGATCGGCCGCGCGCCGCGCATCCACTGGTACAGCCTCTATGATCTCCCTTCGGCCTGGGAGGCGACCACGCGGCACAAGGAGGCGGAGGGTTCCTCCTATTACCGGCATTTCCACATGGGCCTGCTGCGCGAGGATGGAACCCCGAAAGCCGCGGCCGAACTGTTCGGCCAATATGCCGCCGACATGGGCCTCTGCCAATGGTTTCATTTCGAGGACCATCGTCTCGATGACGCCGTGCGCTGGATGCGACGGTTCGGCGTAAGGCACTTGCGGACCGGCCTGTCATGGGCCGACAGCTTCCGTCCCAATGCGCTGGACTGGTTCGATCGCCAGATGGATGCGCTCGCCGAGTTCGAGGTCACCGTGACGTTCTGCTTCACGCCGGAACACCGCGGCCTCGAACCGCATCACACCAGCCCGCCGCTCGACGTGAACGAGTTCGCCGATTTCTGCGCGCAGATGGTCGAGCGCTATTGCACGAAGACCGGTCTCGCCTCCTCTAGTGGCGTCTCCCCGCCGATCAGGGAGCCGACATGCGTGCCCTGATCCTGGTGATGGATTCCGTCGGCATTGGCGCGGCGCCCGACGCTGCCAATTACGGCGACGAAGGTGCCGACACCATCGGCCACATTGCGGATGCATGCATGGCCGGGCGTGCCAATGGTCCGCAACGGGACGGCCCGTTGCGCCTGCCCAATCTCGTGGCGCTCGGCCTCGGCGAGGCCTGTCGCCTCTCCACAGGCCGGATCCCCCCCGGACTCGACGGCCGGCTTCAAGATGCGCGCCATGGATGCGCCAGCGAGATATCGAGGGGCAAGGACACGCCATCCGGCCATTGGGAGATCGCCGGCGTGCCTGTCGCGTTCGACTGGGGCTATTTTCCAAAGATCCAGCCCTGCTTCCCGCGCGATCTCGTAACAAAGCTGTGCGAACAAGCCGGACTGCCCGGCATCCTCGGCAATTGCCACGCCTCCGGGACCGACATCATCGCCGAATTCGGCGAGCGCCACATGCGCAGCGGCGAGCCGATCTGCTACACCTCGGCCGACAGCGTGTTCCAGATCGCGGCGCACGAGGAGACGTTCGGGCTCGCGCGGCTCTACGAGGTTTGCACGGTCGCGAGGCGGCTGGTCGATCCCCTCAACATCGGCCGCGTCATTGCGCGTCCGTTCGTCGGAACGGACGCGGATAATTTCAAGCGCAGCTCGCACCGGCGCGATTTCTCGGTTCCGCCGCCCGAGCGAACCATCCTCGACCTTGCAGAAACGGCCGGCCGCGACATCGTGACGATCGGCAAGATCGACGACATCTTCGCCCATCGCGGCACCGGGCGAAACCTGCGCGGCGACGGCAATGCGGCGCTTTTCGATGCCACGCTCGATGGACTGAGAGGCCTTGCAGAAGGCGGGCTTTTGTTCGCGAACTTCATCGATTTCGACACGCTCTACGGCCACCGCCGTGACGTCGCCGGCTACGCTGCGGCGCTCGAAGCTTTCGATGCCCGCCTCCCCGAACTGCTGAGCCGGCTGCGAAGCGACGATCTCCTCATCATCACCGCCGATCATGGCTGTGATCCGACTTGGAGCGGCACCGATCACACGCGCGAGCAGGTCCCGATCCTGGCGTGGACCGCGCGGTCAACGGCTCCGATCGGCCGACGTGCCGGCTTTGCCGACATCGGTGCGACCGTTGCAAGACATCTCGACCTGCCGGCGCCGCTTCATGGCGCGCATTTCTAGCCGGGATTCTAGCCGGGATTCACTTGGGTTATTGATCCAGGTTAGAGAAATTTTCGTTTGTAGGTTTTGCAGGAACGAACATTCCTTGCACCGCTTCTAACTCCCAGACGTGACTGGCGCGCAGGTCGCCCGACCAAGCAAAGCGCGCTTCAACTCTCATCATCGGCCGGTCCGACGGATCGGTCCCATGCGGCACGGAGCGGTGAATGACGCGAGTATTGATCACCGGAGGCGCGGGATTCATCGGTTCGCATACGGCCGACGTGCTGCTTGCGGCCGGCTACGATGTCCGCCTTCTCGACAATCTCTCTCCGCAAGTCCATGGCGGCAACCGTCAGCGGCCTGCCTATCTCGCGGACGATGCCGAGCTCGTGGTCGGCGACGTCACGGATAGCTTCGCGGTCGAACAGGCCTTGCGCGGCGCCGACATGGTCCTGCATCTCGCCTCCGCCGTCGGCGTCGGCCAGAGCATGTACGACATCGAGCCCTATGTCAGGACGAACGAGCTCGGCACCGCCGTGCTGCTGCAGGCATTGGCCAAGCGACCGGTCGCACGGCTGGTGGTGGCGTCCTCGATGAGCATCTACGGCGAGGGCCTGTATCGTGATGCCACTGGAAGCGTCGTCGCCTGCGATGAACGACCGATCGAGCAGCTTCGCAAGGGCGAGTGGGAATTGCGGGATCATGCAGGGCATGCGCTCGATCCCGTGCCCACCCCTGAGACCAAGCAGCCGTCGCTGAGCTCGATCTACGCGCTGAACAAATACGCGCAGGAGCGGATGTGCCTGATCACGGGCAAGGCCTACGGCATTCCGACGCTCGGCTTGCGCTTCTTCAACGTGTTCGGTCCGCGGCAAGCGCTGTCGAATCCCTATACCGGGGTGCTGGCCATCTTCGCCGCGCGGTTGCTCAATGGCCGGCCGCCGCTCGTCTTCGAAGACGGCCTGCAGCGGCGCGACTTCGTCCACGTGCACGATGTCGCCCGCGCCTGCCGCATGGCGCTCGAATCCGACCACGCCCAGGACGTCTTCAACGTCGGCTCGGGCCAGAGCCGCACCATTCTGTCGGTAGCCGAGGATCTGGCGGAGGTGATGGGACGGTGCGAGATCGCTGCCGAAATCACGCGGAAATACCGTGCCGGCGACATCCGGCACTGCTTTGCCGATATCGGCAAATCACGCGACCTGCTCGGCTTCGAGCCGCATGTCGCGTTCAAGGACGGGCTTGAAGAGCTCGCCGGGTACCTCGCCGACCAGATCGCCGACGATCAGGCGGAGCGGGCGACCCGTGAGCTGCTGCAACGAGGGTTGGTCGCGTGATGAGTGAACAAGACAACAGACCTGTCCTGGTCACCGGCGGCTGCGGCTTCATCGGCTGCAATCTCGCCGACCGTCTGGCCGAGCGCGGCGACCGTGTGCTGGTGCTGGACAATCTCGCCCGCGCCGGCGTGCGCGAGAACGCGCAATGGCTGAAATCCCGGCATGGCGACCGCGTCGCGATCACGGTGGCCGATATCCGCGACCCCATTCCGGTGATCGACGCCGTGCGCGAGGCACGCGCCGTGCTGCACCTCGCTGCCCAGGTCGCCGTCACCGACAGCGTCAGCGATCCCTCGGCCGATTTCGAGATCAACGCCCGTGGCACGCTGAATGTGCTGGAAGCCGTCCGCCTGCACAACGCCTCGGCCCCGGTGATCTTCGCCTCGACCAACAAGGTTTACGGACGCCTGATCGAGGACAGCGAGATCGCGCTCGCCGGACGCCGCTACACGCCGGTCAATGATCTGCTCGCTGGCGGCATCTCGGAGAACGCCCCGCTCGATTTCTACAGCCCCTATGGTTGCTCCAAGGGCACCGCCGATCAATACGTCCACGATTATGCCCGGGTTTTCGGGCTGCAGACCGTGGTGGTGCGCATGAGCTGCATCTACGGGCCGCGGCAATTCGGCACCGAGGACCAGGGCTGGATCGCACACTTCCTGCTCAGCGCCATAAGCGGCAATCCGCTGACGATCTATGGCGACGGCAAGCAGGTCCGCGACGCGCTGCACGTGTCGGACGCGGTGAGCGCCTGGCTCGCGGCGCTCGACCACATCGCGCTGGCGCGCGGGCGCGTCTTCAATCTCGGCGGCGGTCCGGGGAATGCCGTCAGCCTGCTCGAGTTGATCGACCGCATCACCGAGCTGACGGGCCGCAAGGTCAGCTATCGCTTTGCGGACTGGCGACCGGGCGATCAGCCCTGGTACGTGACCGACACGCGGGCGCTCGCCACCGCGCTCGGCTGGACGCCGCAAATGCCGCTCGCCGACGGCCTGCGCTCACTCCACACCTGGCTCGACGGACGCTTCGGATCACAGGCCAGAAGCGAGGCCCTGGCATGACGCGGGTCGCCCTCATCAATCCGAACTGGGATTTTTCGGGCAGCATCTATTTCGGCTGCCGCTCGCCTCACCTGCCGCTCGAGCTCGGCATCTCCCAGCACTATCTAAAGGCGGCCGGCCACGACACGTTGCTGCTCGATGCGCATATGTTCGATCTCTCCCTCGCTGAGATCGAGGCCGAGCTGCGCGCCTTTGATCCCGACCAGATCGTCTTCACCACCGCACCGACCTATCTGTTCTGGCGCTGCGCGCCGCCCGAGCTGCGCGTGCCGCAGCAGCTCGCCATCGCGGTGCGGGATCTTGCGCCGACCCTGATCGCGGTCGGCCCGCATGGTTCGACCACGCCGAAGACCGCGCTGAAGAAGCTCGGCGTCGATATCGTCGTGATGGGCGAGTGCGAGGCGTCCCTGCTGCGTCTCGCCAATGGCGAACGAGACTTCCCCGGCCTGTGTTTCGCCGACGGTGCTTCGCTCCGGGTCAATGGCGGGCCCCAGGCGGTCGCGTTCAGCGATCAGCCCGCGCTCGACTGGCCGGAGGATATGATCCGGCGTCACCATCACCATCATCACCGCTTCGAGGCCGCGCCGACCGCACCGGGCGCCGAGGTGGAGGCCTCGCGCGGTTGCCCCTACAACTGCACGTTCTGCGCCAAGGAGAATTTCCGCAACGCCTATCGCAAGCGGCCGCCTGCCGTGATTCTCGACGAGATCGATCGTCTGCGCCGCCACGGCATCGAATACGTCTACTTTATCGACGAGATCTTTCTTCCCAATCGCGAGCTTTTGGAAGGCTTGGCGATGCGCGGGCTGAAGTTCGGCGTGCAGACACGGATCGACCTCTGGAAGCCCGACATGCTCGCCCTGCTCGGGCGCGCCGGCTGCGTCTCGATCGAAGCCGGCATCGAGAGCCTCACCGTGGAAGGGCGCGCAGCCCTCGCCAAGAACTGCAAGATGACGACGGATCAGCTCGCCGACCGGCTGGTCGAAGCCCGCCGCCACGTCCCCTTCGTGCAGGCCAACCTGATCGAGGTGCCCGAGGACGACGATCCCGTGGTGCAGCGCTGGCGCCGCACGATGCAGGATGCAGGCGTCTGGGCCAACGATCCCGTGCCGCTCTACCCCTATCCCGGCTCTCCCGACTACCGCAAGCTCTGGGGCGAGCCCGACGATGTCGCCTGGGAGCGCGCACACCGGCACTATCTCGCGATGTTCGACCAGTTCAGCGACGTGCAGAACGATCGCCCGGTCCCGCTCGACAGCCTCGAACTCCAGGTGGCCTCATGAACCGTGGCGCCGACATCAGGATCATGATGACGACTGACACGGTTGGCGGCGTGTGGACCTATTCCTGCGCGCTTGCCACGAGTCTCGCTGCGTCCGGTGCCGACGTCACGCTGGTGACGCTGGGCCCGCGGGCACGGGTCGATCAGCGTCAGATGCTGCGTGAGACCAGCGTGCACCTGGTCGACACGGACCTCGCACTCGAATGGCAGGACCCGGAGGGCCAAAACGTTTCCGACGCAAGGCGCGTGCTTGCAAACCTGGAAGCCAGGTTGACGCCCGACGTTGTGCATCTCAACAGCTTTCGCGAGGCGACCTTTGCATGGCAGGCCCCGACCGTGCTGGTGGCGCATTCCTGCGTGAACTCCTGGGCCTTGGCCTGCCGCGATACGGCCTGGCTTGGCGAGCCCAGATGGCGCCGCTACAGCGAGCGGGTTGCCGCAGCGCTCGACACGGCGCAGGCCTGGGTCTGTCCGAGCCGGGCCTTCCACGACGACATCACGGCGATCTACCAGTCGCGATCGCGCGGCGCGGTGATCTGGAACGGAATTTCGCCACGCGCCCCGTCTGGGCGAAAGCAGAACCTGATTTTCGCGGCAGGACGGCTGTGGGACCGAGCCAAGAACATCGAAGCGCTCGCCGGCGCCGCGCCTGGGCTGGATTGGCCGGTCGAGGTGGCCGGTCCTATCGAAGCACGCCTGCCAGCGGATATCACCTGGCTCGGAGAGCTGCCGCACGCGGCGCTGGAGACGCGCCTGCAGCATGCAGCGATCTTCGTCAGCCCCGCACTCTATGAACCGTTCGGTCTCTCGGTGCTGGAAGCCGCCGCCGCCGGCTGCGCGCTGGTCCTCTCTGACATCCCGACCTTCAGGGAATTGTGGCGCAGCGCCGCCTTGTTCGTCGATCCCTCCGACAGCGAGGCGCTGCACCGGGCTCTGGCAGATCTTTGCGCTGACGAGATGGGCCGCGCAAAGCTGCAGCGGGCCGCCTATGAGCAATCCCTGACCTATTCGCTGACGCGCATGACGAGCGCTTATCTCGGTCTCTACCAGGATCTGATCGCATCGCGCAGGACGAGCGCCGCGGCCAGCCAAATCGAGGTGCGCGCATGAAATGCGTCCTGTTCTATCATGCCTTCACCTCCTGCTGGAACAACGGCAACGCGCATTTCCTGCGCGGCTATGCGCGCGAGCTCCATGCGCTCGGGCACGAGGTCGTCGTGTTCGAACCCATCGACGGCTGGAGCCGGCTGAACGCGATCCGCGAAGGCGGCAGCCACGCCATGGGTGACATTCCGGCGCTCTTTTCGGGCATCGACATCCGCCGCTACGATTCCGGCCTCGATCTCGATCGGGCGCTTGATGGCGCCGGTCTCGTCCTCGTGCATGAATGGAATTCGCCCGATCTGATCGCGCAAATCGGGCGCAGGCGGGCGCAAGGTGCGTCCTTCACCCTGCTGTTCCACGACACCCATCACCGCGCGGTCAGCGCGCCCGACGAGCTTGCGCAGTTCGATCTCGACGGATTCGACGGCGTGCTCGCCTTCGGCGAGGTGCTGCGGCAGATCTATTTGAAGCTCGGCTGGGCCGACCGGGTCTTCACCTGGCACGAGGCCGCCGATGTCGCGCTGTATCATCCGCTGCCGCAGGTCGAGCGGACCGACGATCTGGTCTGGATCGGCAATTGGGGCGACGGCGAGCGCAGCGCCGAGCTGAACGAGTTCCTGGTCCAGCCCGTGGCGGAGCTGAAGCTCCGCGCGAGCGTCCATGGCGTTCGCTACTCGGACGACGCACTCCACACCATCAGGAGCGCAGGCATCCGTTATGGCGGCTGGCTGCCCGCGCATTGGGCTCCCGTCGCCTTCGCGGGCGCGCGCGCGACCATCCATGTGCCGCGCGGGCCTTACGTCGCCCTGCTGCCGGGCATCCCGACCATCCGCGTCTTCGAGGCGCTGGCCTGCGGCATTCCCCTGGTTTCGGCACCCTGGTCGGATGAGGAAGGCCTGTTCCCCGAGGGCGCTTATCTCAGCGTTGGCGATGGCCAACAGATGAAGCATGCGCTTCGGTCCGTCATCGACGATCCGGAATTCTCTGCCGCGATGGTGGAGAACGGCCTGAAGGTCATCAGGGATCGTCATACCTGCCGCCACCGCGCCGAGCAGCTCATTGACATCGTCACCGACCTCAGGGATTCCAGCCGTTCGGCACGGCCTCAGCACGACATCGGAGCCGTCGCATGAAGATCTGCTTCTTCGGATCCAGCCTCGTCTCGTCCTACTGGAATGGCGCTGCCACCTACTACCGTGGCATGCTGAAGGAGATCGCGGCGCTGGGCCATGAGGTCACCTTCTACGAGCCCGACGCCTTCGACCGCCAGTCGCATCGCGACATCGACGAGCCGGATTGGGCCAGGGTGGTGGTCTATCCCGCGACCGCCGACGGCTGGCGCCGCTCGCTCGACACAGCCGCACAATCGGCCGACATGCTGGTCAAGGCCAGCGGCGTCGGCGTCTTTGATCTCGAGCTGGAGAACGCCGTCGCCGCGCTGCCCTCGCGGCTGACGCGGATCTATTGGGACGTCGATGCTCCCGCCACGCTCGAGGCGATGGAAAGCGATCCGCAGCATCATCTGCGTCGCGCGATCCCATACTACGACATGGTCCTGACCTATGGCGGCGGCGAACCCGTCGTCTCCGCGTATCGATCAGTGGGCGCGCGGGACTGCGTGCCGATCTACAACGCACTCGATCCCTCCACGCATTTTCCGTCACCGCCCAATCCGCGCTTTGCCTGCGATCTCAGCCTGCTGGCGAACCGCCTGCCCGACCGCGAGACGCGCGTCGAGCATTTCTTCCTCGACGTTGCACGCCATCTGCCCGAAAAGTCCTTCGTGCTCGGCGGCTCCGGCTGGGACGACAAGGACGCCTCCGCCAATCTGCGCAAGGTCGGCCATGTCGGTACCGCCGATCACAACGCGTTCTTCGGCTCCGCGCTCGCCACGCTCAACGTCAATCGCGACAGCATGGCGCGCTATGGCTTCTCACCGCCGACGCGGGTGTTCGAAGCAATCGGCGCCGGCGCGTGCCTGATCACCGACGAGTGGGCCGGCATCGATCATTTCCTCGAACCCGGCCGCGAGGTGCTGGTGGCCGCCGACGGAGCCGAGGTGGCCGAGCACCTCACCGCGCTCGATCCCGAGCGGGCCCGGTCGATCGCCCGCCGCGCCCGCGCACGCATCCTCAGCCAGCACACTTACCGGCAGCGCGCCCGCCAGTTCAACGATCTCTTCGTCGCCCACAGCTCCCGAATCGAGGCAGCAGAATGAACCTCTCCATCGTCGTCATCGGTCTTTCGGTCACTTCGTCCTGGGGCAACGGTCATGCCACGACCTACCGCGCCCTGATCGAAGCGCTGGCGCGACGAGGTCACCGCGTCACGTTCCTGGAGCGGGACGTGCCCTGGTATCGGGATCACCGCGACCTGACCAAGCCCTCTGCCTGGACTGTCGAATTGTACCAATCTTCGAAAGATGTTCCGCGCCAGTTCGGCAAGCTGATCCGCGATGCCGATCTGGTGATCATCGGCTCTTATGTTCCTGACGGGATCGCGCTCGCCGAATGGGCCACGACGCACGCGAGGGGCATCACCGCGTTCTACGACATTGACACGCCGGTCACTCTGGCGCGGCTGGAGCAAGGCCTCGCCTATCTCTCGGCGGCCATGATCCCGCGCTTCGATCTCTATCTGTCGTTCACCGGCGGACCGGTGCCCGGCATGATCGAGCAGAGCTACGGCAGTCCGCTCGCGCGTGTGCTTTACTGCAGCGCAGACGCGGAGATCTACGCGCCGAAGCAGGCACCGCCGAAATGGGCGCTCGGCTATCTCGGGACCTACAGCGAGGACCGGCAGCCCGTTCTCGAGGAGCTGCTGCTGGCACCGGCGCGCACGCTGCCGTCGGATCAATTCGTCGTCGCCGGTGCCCAATATCCGGACATTATCGCCTGGCCCGCCAACGTTACGCGGATCGAGCACCTCTCGCCGAAGCAGCACCCGGAGTTCTACGCGGCGCAGCGTTTCACGCTGAACGCCACCCGCGCCGACATGAAGGCGCTGGGCTTCTCCCCGAGCGTCCGGCTGTTCGAGGCGGCGGCCTGCGGCACGCCCGTGATCTCGGACCGCTGGCCGGGGATCGAGACGATCTTCGCGCCCTCGAAGGAAATCCTGCTGGCAGCCAGCCCGCGCGAGGTCGTCGAGATCCTGCGCGACATGCCGGAAGAGCAACGGCGCACGATCGCACACAACGCGCGGCGGCGGGTTCTCGCCGATCACACGCCCGACCATCGCGCACGGCAGCTCGAGACCTATTACGCCGAGGCAGCCGCGCGGCGCCGCCGCAAGACGGCGCCGCTCCCCGTCGTTCGCCCCATGCAGGTCGCCCAACTCTGAAAGGCCACGTCATGACGCTCCAGACCCGCATCCACGCATCCCGCCGCTCGCCGACGGTCCTGGTCGCCGGCGGCGCCGGCTTCATCGGATCGCATCTCTGCGACGCGCTCCTGCAACGCGGCAGCATGGTGATCTGCCTGGACAATTTGTTCACGGGAACCACCGACAACATCCGGCCCCTGCTCAACCATCCGAACTTCCGCTTCATCGAGCATGACGTACGCGATTCCATCGAGATCGAGGGCGAGATCGACCGGATCTACAGCCTCGCCTGCCCGGCCTCGCCCCGCCATTATCAAGTCGATCCGGTCGGAACGATGAAGACCTGCGTGCTCGGCTCGATCAACCTGCTCGAACTGGCGCGGCAGAAGGGCTCCCGGATTCTTCAGGCCTCCACCAGCGAGGTCTACGGCGACCCGGAGGTGCATCCGCAGCCGGAATCCTATCTCGGCAACGTCAATCCGGTCGGGCCGCGGGCCTGTTACGACGAAGGCAAGCGGGCCGCGGAGACGCTGATGTTCGACTATCGGCGGATGCACGGGACGGAGATCAAGGTCGCGCGCATCTTCAACACCTACGGCCCGCGCATGCTCGAGAATGACGGCCGCGTCGTGTCCAACTTCATCGTGCAGGCGCTGCGTGGCGAGCCGATCACGATCTACGGCCAGGGCACGCAAACCCGCAGCTTCTGCTTCGTTGACGATCTCGTGCGGGGGCTTCAGCTCCTGATGGAGAGCCCCGCCTCGGTCAGCGGTCCGTGCAATCTCGGCAATCCGCACGAGGTCACGATCGAGGCCATCGCCCGTGAGGTGCTGGCATGCACCGAATCCGCGTCCCCGCTGCGCTTCGAGCCCCTGCCGAAGGACGATCCCAGGCGGCGCAAGCCCGTGATCGATGCCGCCGAGAAGATTCTGGGATGGCGTCCGAGGGTGGCATTGAAGGACGGCCTTCAAGCGACCATTGCCTATTTTGCGCTCCGTCTCGCCGGGGAATCGCCCACGCTCGTGCCGGCCATCGCCACGCGCAGGACACGCCCTCCAGCACGCGGCCGCCTGACGATGTCCGAGCAACCGTGAAGGTCATTGCTTGGCAGGCTCGCCCGGTGAACCGCTCGCGCAATGAACCTAGAACGTCCCGGCCACAGTGACGCGGAACGTCAGCGGCTCCACCGGATGCAGCACGTAGTCCATGACGCCGTTCTGACAAACGGCCGCCGGCGCGGTACCCGATGTGCAGAGATTGTAGAGCGTGTCGGTCTTCAACAGCGAGCCATAGGCATAGGTGATCTGGTTCGCCTTGCTGTTGAAGAGGTTGAGCACGTCGAACTGGATGCGCCAGCCGTTCTCGCTGCGGTAGCCGAGCCGCGCGTTGACGAGGCCGGTCGGCCGCGAGCGGAACGCATTGTCCTCGGTCAACGGGCTCGCGCCGATGTAGCGCCAGCGCGCGCTGCCGAACCAGCCGGTCTTCTCGCCAAGCGTTATTCCGGCCGATGCCACCATCGCCGGGGCGTTGGGAATGTAGTTGCCGGGCGCATTGCCGATCTGCGCCTCGGGATAGCCGGCGAGCGAGGCATGGACCGCGGCCTGCTCGTCGTCACGGCCCCGGAAGCGCGCATGCGTCATTGCGAGATCTGCGTCGATGTCGATCCAGGACCGCGGCCGGTAATGATTGGTCCACTCGAAGCCGTAGCGGCGGCTGGCGCGGGTTGCCGAGGTATCACCGGCATCGCCGGAGAACAGGATCTCAGAATCCTGGTCCAGGAGGAAGAGGCTCAGAGAGCTGTCGAGGCCGGGAACGATCCTGCTGCGAACCCCGACCTCCCCGCCTCTGGTGCGCACCAGGAGCGGCGACGCCGTGACCCTTGTCGCGGGATCGGTGGGATTCTCCGTCGTGGTCGCACCGCGGGCATCGTTCGAGTGCATGCCGTAGCCGGCGCCGAGGAAGAATTCCGTATGATTGAACGGACCAAGCACCATCCTGAATTTCGGGCTGCCGAGCGCGGCATCGGCGCGACCGGAATTTGCGGCGTTGAACAGAGAGGTGACGTCGGCGGCGTAATAATCGCCCCGCCAGCCCAACGTCGTCCTGAGCCAGTCGGTCCAGCGCACCGTGTTCTCGGCAAAGACCCCGACGCTGCCCTCGCCGACCTTGTCGCTGCGGATATTGCCGATGAAGCCGCGCCGGAACGTATTGGTGAGCGCGAGGTCGATCGCATCATAACGCGATTGCAGACCGAAGGTGGTCTGCATCGGCAGGCCGGCAAAGGAGCCGTTCAGCGTGCGCGAGACATTGGCGCCCGCCATCAAGCGGTCGTCGTGCTGGTGGAACTGGTCGCCGAGCACGGGATCGTCGAGGAAGTAAGTGAAATTATTGAAGAGGTCGAGCTGGCTCTTCACCAGATAGGCGTTGGCTTTCCATGAACCGACGTCGTCGGTCTGCGCGATGCGCCCGGACAGCGCAAAGCGGTTGGCGTGGCCACCGTCGCTCGGATCTTCCGAACCATACCGGCCGATCAGGCCGCTGGTGATGGCGCGCTGCGGCACCTGGTCGGTCGCATTCCATTTGTTGACGTAGGCCATGCCGGTGAGCGACATGCCGTCGGTCGCGGTGCCCTGGCTGTAGCGCACGAGGCCGTTGAGCTTTCGCACGTTGTCCGGATTGTCCCACGGGCCGTCGTACGTACCGATCTCGCCGGCCACCAGCAGCGAACCGTCGCCAACTTTCGCGGAATCCATGCCGAGCAGACGGCGGTAACCGAAGCTGCCGGCGCTCACCTGCGCCAGCCGCCTTGTGCTGTCGATCAGGCCGATGTGAACGCTTCCGACCGAGGCGAAGTCGCCTTCGTCGGCGAAGTAAGGTCCCTTGCGCACGTCCATTGCGGCGATGGTTTCAGGGATCAGCCAGTTGAGATCGGCATAGCCCTGGCCATGCGCGTGGGTGCGCATGTTGACGGGGACGCCGTCGACGATGATCGCCAGATCGGTGCCGTGGTCGAGATTGTACCCACGCAGGAAATACTGGTTGGCTTTGCCCTCGCCGGAATGCTGCGTCACGATCAGACCGGGCACGGCTTCGAGCGCCTCGCCCGGCCGTGTGAAAGGGCGTGCGTTGATCTCATCGCCGGAGACGGTGATCTCGCTGGCCATGCCGGCCGCGGCCCTTGCACCCGAGCCGGCACTGCGCGGATCCGACGCCTGCGCCGTCGCGGAAGACACGAAGATGCGGCGGCCGGCCGCGGGCGATCTGGCGGCACGGCGCGATGCGGCCGTCATCTTGCGCCCGGGCGCGACGCCGCCACTGACCTCGACCGGCGGCAGTTCGCGTGAGGTGTCATTGCTCTGTGCAAGGGCGCGGCCGTCATCCGCGAGCAACGCCAAGACCGAGAGTGCCGTCAAAGCGCCGCCGTGACGACCGTGCTCAGGCCGCCTCGGTCGCATCGGTGCATTCCAAAACTTTCGTGCCGGCGTGGCGAGGCTCGTTCCCGAACATGCGGCGATAGAGCACGACCGAGACGAGCCATGCGACCGCAAACAGCGCGATCACGACAAAGCCGACATTGGCAAGCGACTCGTTGAGGTCCTCGACCAGCACCCATGCGCCGCCGGAGAGACCGAGCCGCTCGCCGATCAGGCCGAGCGCTTCGATCCCGCCGATGAACAGTGCAACCGCGACGGAGGCGCCGGTGATCGTGAGATTGTACCAGAGCTTGCGCAAGGGATCGACGAAGGCCCAGCGATAGGCGCTCACCATCAGCGCGGAATCGGCAGTGTCGACCAGCGCCATGCCTGCAGCGAACAGCGCGGGGAAAACCAGCACATCGGCGAGCGAGGCACCGCGCGCGGCTTCGCTGGCGGAAATGCTGAGCAGGCTGATCTCCGTCGCGGTGTCGAAGCCGAGGCCGAACAGGAAGCCGAGCGGGTACATGTGCCAGGGCTTCGTCACCAGACGGAACATGGGGCCGAGCAGCCGGGCCAGAATACCGCGGCTGGCAAGCAGCGCATCGAGCTGCGCAGCATCGTGAACGCCCTGCTCCCGCGCCGCGCGAAACGTCCGCCACAGGCCGACGAAAATGACGAGGTTGATCGCGGCAACCGCAAGCAGGAACAGCGCCGAGACTGAGGTGCCGATGAGACCGCCGACCTCCTTGAGCAGGCTGTCGCCGCCAAGGCTCACGACGCCCAGTGCCAGCAGCATGGTCGCCACCACGACGACGGTGGAATGGCCGAGCGCGAAATAGAGGCCGACGCTGCGCGGCGTCTCGCCGCCGTGCATCAGCTTGCGCACGACGTTGTCGATCGCGGCAATGTGGTCGGCATCGACGGCGTGACGCAGGCCGAACACCCAGGCCAGCAAGGCGGTCGCCATCACCGTCGGCCGCTCGCCGAACAGCGTGAAGGCCCAGGCCCATGCCGCGATGTTGGCGGCGACGAGCCCGCCGAGCAGCGCCGCCGTTCCGGGCTCGACCGCCCGCAAAGTCCGCATCGCTGCTCGTTCCATTCGCTCGCCCTTACAGTATGACGTTTATCAAAATTTCTCATACTGGCAAGAGCAAGAGCCGGACCAGTTTCGGTCTGCCCCCTGACGAGCCGACGGAATGCGAGCCAAATGGCGGGCCTGATGGAGGAATTCCGCGTCAGCGGGATCACCGCGCCGATGCGGGATGGGCGCTCGCATTGGCAAGCAGATATCCAGTTTGACGCCGAAGTTGACGGTCGTCAGGGGGAGCTAGACCCACGCAACTGGAACCCATTGCTGTGAAGCCGCTCACATCCGATTCGACGATCCCGATGTATTCATCGTGCCGGGTGGAGATGGCAGACGGAGACGCGCATGAAACTCCTCATGCTCTCGCTAATCGCAGCCATGCTTCTCGCCGGTGCGGCCAATAGCGTGTTCAGGCCGCAGGCAGTACCTCATTTCGGTCAGCCCGGCATGGCGTCCATTCAAAACATGCAGACGGGCCAAGCCGACAAGCTTCCCGAGCAGGAGCTGCAGGACCGCTCCGTCTTGTTTGCGAAAGAGCCGCGGTAGGCCGGCAGGTCCGCTTTATTCGGCCGCTGCGGTCGCGGGTTGCCGCTGCCCGTCGTTCGGTCCCGTTCGCGCCATCTGCTCGTCGAGCCAGAGGCTGTGGTGCTCGCGCGCCCAGTTGACGTCGACTTCGCCCGAGCCCATGGCCGCGAACGCACCTTCCATGCCGATGGTGCCGATATAGATGTGCCCGATCATCGCCGCGACGAACAGGACCGCCACAATGGAGTGGACGATCTGGGCCATCTGCATGCTTTCGATACCCGTGCCGTAGAACGGGAACATCAGCGCATAGCCGCTCGCCGCGACGAGCCCGCCACCGATCACGACGATCCAGTAGATCATCTTCTGGCCCCCATTGAAGCGATTGGCCGGCGGATGGTCATGCCCGATCAGGCCGCCACCCCGCTTGGCCCATTCGATATCCACCTTATTGGGGATATTGCCGCCGATCCACATCAGGAAGATCAGCACGACCCCCAGCGTGAACGGGAAACTCAGATAATTGTGGGCGTATTTGGCCCATTGCGACCATTCGGAAAAGGCCTCGAAACCGATCAGCGGCAATAGCAGTTGCCGGCCAAAGGTGACGTTGAGGCCGGAGATCGCCAGGATGATGAAGCAGGTTGCCGTCATCCAGTGCACGAAACGTTCGAAACCGTTGAAGCGCACGATGGTGCGGCCCGAGCGGCCGCTTTCCAGCCGAACCATGCCGCGGGTGAGATAGAAGATCATGATCAGGGCGATCATGCCGATGATGGCAACGCCGCCGATCCAGGGCAGCGTCACCATGCGGAATTCCCGCCATTCCCGCCCCTGCGGCTGCTCGAGAACGCCGGACCGCTGATCCGGAATGCTGACACGCCCTTGAATCCGGTTCAGCTCCTGCAGAAGCTGCTGTTCCTTGACCGAGCTTGCAGTCGGATTGACCTGCTGAGCACTCGCAGGCGCCGCCATCGCCAAGAGAAGCAGCGTGCAAACGCCGAACGCCAGGCGAATGAACCTTCCAAATGACGCCATCACGTCCTCCCCGGTATTTGCGCGCCCTTCTGTTGCCACCTCAGGACTCGATCGCCTCGCGATAAGCGGTCTTCCAGCCCCATGCACCCGAGCCATAGCCGCGCTTCATGACGCGCTCCTTGTAGATCTGTGCGATGATCTCGCCGTCGCCCGCCAGCAACGACTTGGTCGAGCACATCTCAGCGCACAGCGGCAGCTTGCCTTCGGCCAGCCGGTTCGCACCGTACTTCGCATATTCCTCCTTGCTGCCGTCGGCCTCAGGGCCGCCGGCGCAATAGGTGCACTTGTCCATCTTGCCCCGCGAGCCGAAGTTTCCGACCTTTGGATATTGCGGCGCGCCGAACGGACAGGCGTAGAAGCAATAGCCGCAGCCGATGCAGAGGTCCTTGGAGTGCAGCACCACGGCATCGGCCGTGGTGTAGAAGCAGTTCACCGGACAGACCGCCGCGCAGGGCGCGTCCGTGCAGTGCATGCAGGCCATCGAGATCGAGCGCTCACCCGGCTTGCCGTCGTTGATCGTGACGACACGCCGCCGGTTGATGCCCCAGGGCACCTCGTGCTCGTTCTTGCAGGCGGTGACGCAGGCGTTGCACTCGATGCAGCGATCAGCGTCGCAGAGAAACTTCATCCGAGCCATGTGCGTGCTCCTCTCAGGCTGCGACGATCTGACAAAGCGTGACCTTCGGCTCCTGCATGCCGGTTGCAGGATCGTAGCCGTAGCTCGTGATCGTGTTGGCGCTCTCGCCCAGCACGATCGGATCGGTGCCGGCAGGATAGTTCTTGCGCAGGTCGTTACCGCCGAGCCAGCCGCCGAAATGGAACGGCATCCAGGCGACGCCCTTGCCGACGCGTTCGGTCACCATCGCCTTCATCTTGGCCCGCGAGTTGTTCTCAGCGCCGCTCACCCAGACCCAGCCGCCGTCCTTGATGCCGCGATCGGCGGCATCAGCCGGGCTGATCTCGATGAACATGTCCTGTTGCAATTCGGCGAGCCACGGATTGGTGCGGGTTTCCTCGCCGCCGCCTTCGTATTCGACGAGACGTCCGGAGGAGAGGATCAACGGGAACTGCTTGGCGATCCCCTTCTCCACCGCCGCCTTCTGCACCGAGAAGCCGATGTTGGGCAGACGGAACTGCTTGGCATCGGGCAAGGTCGGATACTTCTCGACGAGGTCGACGCGCGGCGTGTAGATCGGCTCGCGGTGCACCGGGATCGGATCCGGCAGACCGAACGCATTCATGCGCGCCTTGCCGTTGCCGAACGGCACGCAGCCATGCTTCAGCGCGACGCGCTGGATGCCGCCGGAGAGGTCGAGCGCCCAGGACACCGCATCCGGATTGGCCGGGTTGACCCGCTGGATCGTCGCCATCTCGGCCTCGGTGAGATCCGCGTCCCAACCGAGCTTCTTCAGGCTCGCCAACGTGAACTCGGGATAGCCGTCCTCGATCTCCGAGCCCTTGGAGAACGACTTGTCGGCGAGCAGGCTGACCTTGCGCGTCGTGCCGTCGGGCAGCTTCTCCTCGCGCTCGATGCCGAAGCGCGGACGGAATGCGCCGCCGCCGTCCATGACGTGCAGATTGTTGTTGTAGAGCAGCGGCGAGCCGGGATGCTTCACCTCGGGCGAGCCCCAGCACGGCCAAGGCAGGCCATAATAATCGCCGCCGACTTCCGGATCGTCCTTGGGGGCGCGCATCGTCACCAGGTCGAACTTGTGCTGGTTCTTCATATGCGCCTTGATGCGCTCCGGCGACTGGCCGCAATAACCGGTCGACCAGCTTCCACGGTTGATCTCGCGCAGCACGTCCTCGGGGACCGGAAGGTTGTTCTCGACCTTGATGTTCTTGAACATCTTGTCGGCGAAGCCGAACTTCTTCGCCAGCAGATAGATGATCTCGAGGTCGTCCTTGGATTCGAAGATCGGCTTGACGATCTGCTCGCCCCATTGCATCGAGCGGTTGGAGGCGACGCGCGATCCCGCGCATTCGAACTGCGTCGCCACGGGCAGGATATAGACGCCGTCCTTGCGCCCGGCCTCGACCGCCAGAGACGCCCAGGTAGTCGGGTGCGGATCGGCGATCACCAGCAGCTCCAGCGCCTTCAGGCCCTTCAGCGATTCGGGAATGCGCGTGATGCTGTTGCTGGCGTGGCCTTGCACGAACACGGCCTTGACGTTGTCCTTCTGTGCGACGTCGGCCTTCGGCAACAGCGCGGCATCGAACCAGCGCGTCAGCGGGATGCCTGGCGTCTCCATCTGCTTCTTCTCGTCGAAGCGCGAGACGAGATAGTCGTAGTCGACCTCCCAGACCCGGGACCAGTGCTTCCAGGCACCCTCCGCGAGGCCGTAATAGAACGGCAACGTCACGATATCGAGGCCGACATCGGTCGCGCCCTGCACGTTGTCATGGCCGCGCAGGATGTTGGCGCCGGCCCCGGCCTTGCCGACGTTACCCGTCATCAGCAGCGCGATGCAGCTCGCCCGCACGTTGGCGGTGCCGACCGTGTGCTGGGTCTGGCCCATGCACCAGATGATGGTCGCGGGCTTGACCGTCGCGAACGTCTTGGCGACGCGCTCGAGCTGCGCGGCGGGCACACCGGTGACGCGCTCGACCTCCTGCGGATTCCATTTCTCGACCTCCTTGCGCAGGTCGTCGAAGCCGTAGACGCGCTGGGCGATGAATTCCTTGTCCTCCCAGCCGTTCTTCAGGATGTGCCACATCATGCCGTAGAGCACGGGAATGTCGGTGCCGGGACGGATGCGGACATATTCGGTGGCATGTGCCGCGGTGCGGGTCAGGCGCGGATCGAAGACGATGAAATTCGCCTTGTTGAGCTCCTTGGATTCGAGCAGGTGCTGCATGCTGACCGGATGCGCTTCCGCCGCGTTGCTGCCGATAAACAGCATCGTCTTGGAGTTGCGCATGTCGTTGATGCTGTTCGTCATCGCGCCGTAGCCCCAGGTATTGGCGACGCCGGTGACGGTGGTGGAGTGGCAGATCCGCGCCTGGTGATCGGTGTTGTTGGTGCCCCAGAACGCGCCCAACTTGCGGAACAGGTAGGCTCCTTCGTTGGTCATCTTGGCCGAGCCGAGCCAATAGACCGAATCGCTGCCCGACTTCTCGCGAACCTGCAGCAGCTTGTCGCCGATCTCGTTCACCGCCGTGTCCCACGACACCCGCGTCCACTGCCCGTTCACCAGCTTCATCGGATAGCGCAGGCGGCGATCGCTGTGCACGAGCTCGCGCACCGAAGCGCCCTTGGCGCAATGCGAGCCACGGTTGATCGGCGAATCCCAGCTCGGTTCCTGCCCGATCCAGACTCCGTTGAGGACTTCCGCCGTCACCGTGCAGCCCACGGCACAATGCGTGCAGATGCTCTTCTTGACGGTGGCGCCGGCCGCGAGCGGGCCGGCGGCGGCCGCCTCCGCCTTTCGCACGGTGCCGACCGGCATGGCCCCGAGCGCGGCGAGCGCGCCGCCGGCGAGGCCCGATTTGCGCAGGAATGTGCGGCGATCAAGTCCCCCGCCCTGCCCCGCGAGGGATTCGGCGACGGAGCCGCGGCGATCGGAACGCTGGTGTGTTCGCTTGATAAGCACGGGCAGCCTCCCTCTCAGGCCGGATAACGATTGACGCGGTAGAACGTCTTCACGTGATCGGATTCCTTGTAGCGCGCCTTGCGCTTCTCATCGTTGGTTTCACTGTCGGCTTGGGCGGACCCGACCAACGGTGTTGCAAGCGCCGCGCCGGCACCGGCGGTACCCAAGCCGACCTTGCGCAGGAAATCGCGGCGTCCGACCTTTGCTTTCGTCTCGTCACTCATCGCATCTCTCCCGGACCGAAGCGCCTCGGTCAGCTGGCGAATGTAAATGCTTCCGTCTCGATTTCGATGAAAGTGCGGCCGAGCGCGCCGACTGCGCTATAGAAACGGGCAGTCCCCGCGTTCTCGATGTCCGCGAACAATCGCCCTATCCATGGCGACACGTGCTTTTCGAAGAAGGCGCGCTGCGCCTCGTGCGAGGCATCGAAGCGGCCATCGGCAAGGCCCGACATGATCTCGCACAGGATGGCAGCGTGATCTTCGGGTTCGGAATCGTTGGCGATACGCTCGATGCCGAGCGTCATCAGGTCGCCGCGCAGGCGCGACAGGGGCCGTTCGTTGAGAAAGCCCGTGAGATAATAGGAGGCATAAGGCAGCAATTCGCCGCGGCCGAGCCCGACGAACAAATCGAAATACTCCCGCTCGACTTTCGACGGGACGGCGCTCGAGGCCGCGTCGGCGAGCGCCGCATGCGCGCGCCCGAGCGGCGTCGCGTCTCCGCTGAGCGCGGCGAGCTGCTCGAGAAGGCGCTTCGACGGAGGTGCAGACAGCAGCACCGCGAGCAAGGCGTATTCCCGCGCGCGCGCCGCATCGATGGGATCGACGAGCTCGGCGGAGCCGGCTTGCTCACTGTAAAGATCGGGCCGCAGATCGTTTCGGGAGACGCCGGTCGCCGTTTCGACTGCAACCACCCGTTGTGCGGGCACACGGGTCCAATTCGAGACGGAGGGCTGGCTGATGCCTATTTTGCGTGCAAGCTGAGCGATGCCGCCTGCGGCATCGATCGCTCGATCAAGTCCGTCATCGCGCACGTGGACCTCCCATCCCAGTCCCGTCTGCTTGATTATCGCTTTTGTTACAAAGCAGTAGGTAGCGTAATCCGGGTTCCAGCAACGGTCAATCGCCTGCCATAGCCTGTCCCTATAGTCTTTGGTCGTGGTTCAGCGCGGCAGTGCACCACCATGCGTGCGGGACCTCACAGGCTCTGCAGAATCCGCAGGTCTTTCACCCACTGTCGGTTGCACTGCAGCAGGGATTGCCAGGTGCTGCGTCTCATCGGGCGGCTCAACGACATTGGAAACAAGTGCCACATCGGCTTGATGCGATTCCGCCGGAGAATCGGCCGTTTCGATCGACGCCTCAGCAAGAGTCTGGGCCGCCTCGCGCACGCCGCCGACAATGCGATCGACCAGTGCGGCCAGCTCCTCCGAGGAACAATCCAGCGGGCCAAATCCCGGCATCGCCGTCGGGTCATTGAAGTCCCATGCATTCTCCGCGAGCCCGACGAAGTCGCGAATCGCGGGATCGGTCGCCCAAGCGCGGCGAAGGGCCGCAAGGCTCAACTCCCGAGGGATCCCCTTGCCGAGGAAGGCCGTGATGTCGGTGGCAGCATTGATCTCGTCGATCGACGGCAGGCTCGACAGATCGAACTCGGTCTCGTCCTTTTTTGTTTCGGACGGCGGCGTCGGCTGCGCCGGGGCAGGTTTCGCCGGCTCCGCTCGCGACTGCTGTTTGCGGCGGGACCAACGCGCAAGGAAGTCCTCCTCACTCATTCCTTTCCGCCTTCATGTTCGCGCCGCGCCAGCGCCTCCGGATCGGCACGGCGCCGCTTGCGCTTGACGAATTCGCGCTCGACATGGTGCTCGGCCACGAAGCTTTCAATCGCTTCGCGCAGCACTTCCGGCATCGGCACGGCCTCGACGAGATTGTCGGCGGCTTCGGTAAAGCCTTCGCCCTCGGCGGGGTCGGCGGTCACCGCGGTGACGGCATAGGGCCAGGCGCCTTCCGCGGGCGACAGCACGACCCAGATGCTCGGACGGCCGGAGGCCAGATTGTCGCGATAGCGCGCCGTCTCCGACGGATAGAGATCGATGGTCGCGCTTCCGGCATAGAACAGGGTCGTGCCGTCCTGCTCGCGAAGCACGGTCCAGGGTTGGGTCGACGGCTCGTCCGGCAGGACGGCAATTCCGCGCCAGATGAAATCGACCCAAGGCGAGTCGGCACGGCGCCGCTCGACCACGACGCCGACGGCAATCGAGAGAGACGGCAATGCCGCGGGGCTCATGTCGCCATCTCCAGGCGCTTCACCGGCAACCCGGTCAGCAGATTCTGTGGCTTCATCCGCAGCTTCTGATCCGCCGTCATCGACAGGATCAGGTAGACCGGCTCATCCCCGACATCGTCGAGGGCACGGCTGGAATCCGCAAACGTCAGCCGGAACAGCGCGAGCACGCGATCGGCGTCGCGCTCGCCGAGCTCTTCGCCGTGCCACAGACGGTCGCCGAGCCTCGTGGCATCGGCATCGAGCCCGACATACCAGGTCAGCTTCGCCTCGTGCAGCGCCCGTAGCGGCTCGATCACGACATCGATGCCGAGCAGATGGGAGACCCAGCGCGTCATCGCCTGCGCCAGCGCTACAGGTCCGCGGCCGTCGGCGGTCAGGTCGAGGGCCATGTCGAACTGGTCGCTCCGGTGCCAATAGGCCTCGGCATTCTCCTCGCCCAACACCTCGACTACCGCATCGGTGGTGGCGCCGAGCATCGACATCAGCGAGAGCACCGGGGTCGGGCTCCGGCCGCCGACGACCTCCTCGTCTCCCAGCAACAAAGCGTGCTCATGTGGGAGAACGCGCTGGATCCGGAAGAACAATTCGGCCGCGCGCAGCACGAACGGGTCGTCGCAGCCGTCGAGCGCGTTGCGCAGGATGACGTGCACGAGCTGGTTGACGAACAGCGGCGGCAGATCGTTCGCCCCTGAGCGGAGCCAGGCAAGATAGGCCGCTTCGAGCGTCGGATGCCGCAGCAGAAGATTGCGGAACGCCAGCACGAACTGCCAATTCTCCCTGGCATCCGCATCGGCAATCGCGGCGATCTCGCCGGCGTTAACGACTTGGCGCGGGTCTGCAAGCAAATCGCGGTGCAGCCGGCGTTCGACCGGGCATGCGTCGTCCGGAGGCATCAGCTCGGGACGGGCAAAATAGGCTTTGAGAAATTCGTCCGTGACACGCAGGCCGCCGCTCTCGTCGCGATCGAGCAGGTGGTGACCACAGGCGATCCAGAAATCGTTCATCGGACGGTCGGCTCCCGGCCGAGATCCGCAAGCCTGAGATCGCCGTCCGGCTCGACGTCGTCCTCCATCTCGATGAACGAGAACGCCTTGCCATGCCCCTGGCCTTCCCGAAGCTGCAGCCGGCGGAACGACTCGCGGACCGCCCCATCGCTCGAGGTGCGGTGCACTGCAATAAGCGAGCTGATGGGATGGCTGCAGAGCGACTGGGCGAAAGCGACCTCCTCTTCGGCGGCCGTTTTCGCCGCCGCCATGTCCGGCGCGCCGAAACGATCGACCAATTGCCTCGACAGCAAATCGACCAGGCCGTGGTAATCGTCCGCGGTCGCCGGAACGATCTGCGCCAGGGTCGACCAGCCCCAGGATTGCACCCCGAGGAACCCACCGCGAAACGCCGCGCGGGCCTTGCCCTCGAGCTTCGCGCCATCGCAATCCCAGAAGCGGAAGGCGCCGGAGACGGCCCATTCGCCCGGCTCTGCCGCCACGTCGAACGCGAAGGTGTCTGACGGATCGAGCGCGATCGTACGCAGGAGCTTCACAGGCGCGGTCCTCCGAGGGCCGGATCGAGCCAGGACGGCACCGCGAGCGCCCGGACCAGGTCGCTTCGTTCGATCGTCTCCGTCCCGATGCGGCGCGTCAGGAGGTCGCCGCAATCATCTATGCGCTGTATCGTCTGCCTTTCACGCGGCATTCGCGTGAGATAGTCGCGCGCGACGCTGTCGAAGCCGTCGACCCGCCAGCCGTCCAGCGCCAGCATCAGATGCCGGGCGAAGCTTTCCGTGATCTGCGCCGCGCCCGCCTCGCCAAAGCCTTCCTGGTCAAGCGCCGAGGCCAGCGGGTGGACGCCTGGATCGTCATCGTTCATGGCAACCGTCCGTATCATCGCGCCGAAGACCAGCCAGGGCGGCGGCGCCTCCTCGTCAGCTCCGGAACACCAACCCATCCGTCCGCCGCCGACCAGCCCCCCGTCGATCCTGACCGCATCCGGCCAGCCGATCGTGATCGGCTTGCTCGGCGGTGCATAGGCGCGAAGCGCGTCGGTGAGCGCGACCATGCCTGCGTAGAACGCGCGCCGCGCGCTGCGCAACGGCTCGGCCGGCTCGAGCACCACGGCGAACTCGGCGAGGTCGAAGCGGCCGACATAGACGAGCGTTCCGGCGCCGCTCTCCGGTGCGATGCGGCATGCATGGGCAAAAGCGTCGCCGCTCTCGCGCAATCGCACCAATGTGAACGGCGGCGGCAGGTGGATCGGTTCCGCCGCGGAAACATGGCTCACTGGGATCGACGGCAGACCGTCCTCCGCTTTCCTTTTCTTCCCGATGGATAATGTCTATACGAGGCGAAGGGCCGGCGCGAGTCCGTCGTCGTCGTCCGAAAGGCGGAGGAGTTAACCTGGAGCAGCCGTCGAAGACCATCCTGATCTGCTCGTGCGAAGACACGATGCGCCTCGACGTGGCTGCAATCCGGCGCGCATGTCCGAACAGCGAGGTCAAGAGCTTCCGCCACCTCTGCGGGGCGGAGCTCGATCATTTCCGCAACATGGCCGCGACAGAAGGCGTGTTGACGGTCGCCTGCACGCAGCAGGCGGCGCAGTTTTCGGACGAGGCCGGCGAGCGGCCTGACGCGATCGGCTTCGTCAATATCCGCGAGACGGCCGGCTGGTCCCGCGACGGCGCGCACGCCGGCGCAAAAATGGCCGCCCTGCTCGCATCCGCCTCCATCCCCGCCCCGGACTATCCGCTCGTCACCTTGTCGAGCGAGGGCGTCATCCTGATCTACGGGCGCGATGAGGCCGCGATCGAGGCCGGCCGCCTGCTTGCCGATCACCTCGACGTCACCGTGATGCTGAAGCAGCTCGATGACACCGTGCCGCCGGTTGCCACGGTGTTCCCGATCGTGAAGGGCACGATCCGCTCCGCGAAGGGACATTTCGGCGCGTTCGAGCTGGTAATCGACGATTATGCGCGTCCCCGCCCCTCCTCGCGCGATCGCTTCGTGCTCGACTCGCCGCGAAGCGGGGTCACCTCGCGCTGCGATATCGTGCTCGATCTTTCCGGCGGTCTGCCAATGTTTCCCGCCCACGACCTGCGCGACGGCTATCTCCGCGCCGACACGAAAGATCCCGCCGCGGTGCTGCGCGCGGTGCTGACCGCGCGCGATCTCGTCGGCAGCTTCGACAAGCCCAGATATGTCGAGGTTGCGCCGGCGCTTTGCGCCCATTCGCGCTCGAAGCGTACGGGCTGCCATCGCTGTCTCGATCTTTGCCCGACCGGGGCGATCACGCCCGTCGGCGATCATATCGCAATCGATCCGAACATCTGCGCGGGCTGCGGCCAATGCGCGGCGGCCTGCCCGACCAGCGCAGTCTCCTACGCGCTGCCGCCCGCCGATACGCAGCTCCAGAAACTTCGCGCCATGCTGCTCGCCTATCGCGAGGCCGGCGGCGCGAATGCGGTGCTGCTCTTTCACGACAGCCCGCACGGCACGCCGCTGATCGACGCCCTCGCGCGGCATGGCGACGGCCTGCCGGCGAACGTGCTTCCCTTTGCCGTCAACGAGCTCACGCAGGTTGGGCTGGAGGCGATCGTCGGCGCCTTCGCCTATGGCGTCTCTGCCGTGCGCTTCCTGCTCCGTGGCAAGCCGCGCCACGACGTGACCGGATTGACGCAGACGATCGCGATGGCTGACGCCATCCTCGGCGGCCTTGGATTTGCGGGCCGTCGCCTCGCCACCATCGAAACCGACGATCCCGACGCGCTCGGCGCGCATTTGACTGATATCGGCACGCTCGCCGCGGTCCTTACGGCGGCAACTTTCAAGACCGTCGGCAAGCGGCGCGATCTCTTGCGGTTCGCCCTCAGCGAGTTGCACCGGCTGGCGCCGCAGCCGGTCGACGTCATCGCGCTGCCGCAAGGTGCGCCCGTCGGCGCAATCAGCGTCGAGACCGATGGCTGCACGCTGTGCCTGTCCTGCGTCTCGGCCTGCCCGACCGGCGCATTGCGCGACGATCCCGAGCGGCCGGTGCTGAAATTCATCGAGGATGCCTGCGTGCAGTGCGGCCTGTGCCAGAGCACCTGTCCGGAAAAGGTCATCAGCCTCAAGCCGCAGATCGATTTCCGGGCGGCGCGCGCGCCTGCCGTTGTCATCAAGGAGGAGGAGCCCGCGCTCTGCGTCCGCTGCGGCACGCCCTTCGGCGTCAAGAGCACGATCGACCGCATCGCCGCCAAGCTCGAAGGCCGGCACTGGATGTACCCGGCCGGCGACAAGCGAATCGACGCGCTCAGGATGTGCGCGGACTGCCGCGTCGTGGTCATGAGCGAACAGCAATTCGATCCGTTCAAGGGCGTTCCGGAACGAACGCCGCCGCGAACGACGGATGATTATCTCCGCGAACGCAACGGCAAGGACTAAAGCGGACGCCGTCGAATCGGGGCAAGGCAATCATCTCGACGTCGCGCGGGCCAGAAATTCGGTCAGCGCGCGCCGGTCCTCGGCCGAGCCGATGCGCTGCTCCGGCATCTTGGTGCCGGGGGTGTAGGCATTCGGCCCGATTTCGAACAATCGTGCGACGGTTTCCGGCGTCCAGACGATGTCCATCGTTTTCAGTGCATCAGAGAAGCGATATCCCGGCACCGAAGCGATCTTGCGGCCGTAGAGTCCCGCAAGTGTGGGACCCGCACGCTGCACCTCCTTGTCCGAGAGCGTGTGGCAGGCAACACAGGCCCGAAACACATCGGCGCCGTGATCGCCGGCATAGGCCGCAAGCGGGTCGGCCGGTGTGCCGACCAGGCTTGAACCGATGGGATTGCCGGTGCGGGCATTCCAGCGCCTGATCCTGCCGTCCGCACCACCCGTCATCAGTGTCTCGCGATCGGCAAGGAAGGCGACCGCCCACACCGGCAGCCCGGGCCCAACCAGGGTGCGCAGCAGGTTGCGCGACTTGCGCTCGATGATCGCCACCGTGCCGCCGATCCCGGCCGCAGCGATCAGTGCACCGTCCGCCGACATGGCCAAGGCCACCACCGGCGTCGGACTGGCTGCGACCTCGCCGCTGACCTTGCCGTCCGTTGTCAGCATGCGCAGCCTGCCATCGACCGCGCCCGTGACGATTTCACCATCCGGCGCGACAGCCACCGCGTTCAGCGGCGCCGGCAAAGTCACGATGTCAGGTTGGCCATCCGGCAAACGCCAGATGCGCAGCGCAAGATCGTAGCCGACACTGACGAGCCTGCCGTCCGGCAGGAAAGCGACCCCATTGACGTTCTGCGTATGCCCCTCGAGCATGCGGGATGTGCCGTCCGACAGCGACCAGAGCCGCACTGTCTGGTCCCATGACGCCGATGCGAGAAGCGTCCCATCGGACGACACAGCAAGCGCCGCGATCGGTGCGACATGTCCCTCCAGCACCCGGTCCGGTTCCGGCCGGCCCGCCGTCCACACCGCAATGCGCGCATCGGCGCCGGCCGTGATCATGCGGCCGTCTTTGAGAAAGGCGACGGCATTGACGCCATCGGCGTGATACCGCAGCACGTGCTCTGCCGTATCCGTCCTCAGCGACCAGCGGATGACGGCGGTGTCGAAGCTGCCGGAGAGAAGGCTGTCGTCATCGGGCGAAATGGCGAGAGCCCGTATCGGGCCGCCGTGTCCGACCATGTCGGCATGCACGGACGATGCGGCAAAGATGGCCCACAGCACTGCGGCCACCTTAGTGCACAGAGCTGATCTGTTCATTCCTGGCCGCCCGCTGACATTCACCCCCTCGAGATTGCCAGAAGAGGCAACGGAAATGAATATCCTGGAACGGTCTACTTGAAACAGTCTACTTGGCCGGTGCCGTCGTGGTCTTGGACGACCCCTCCGGCGCGGGCTGCATTCCGGGCGGACTCTGGCCCTGGGGGCTTTCGGGCGGCGCACCACCCGAGCCGGTATTGATCGGACCCGTCCAACCTTGCGGCTGGAGCTGGCCCTTGTCCTCGGGAGGCGTTTGCCCCGTCGGCGAGTTGGTTTGCGCCGGCTGGGCCAGGGCGCCCTCGACAATGCAAAGTGCTGCGAAGCACAGGATCGTTCTCGGTAATTTCACGCCAAGCCTCCGATGCGCTCACCAGGCCTGCAGAAAACTTGCAAGACCCGCATCCGTTCCGGATCGTGCAGCGCAGCAGCGCCGAGCTCCGGTCCCTTGGCTCGATGGGCGATGCGTCTTTCCGCCGATCCCGTGTTCAAAAGCCCATAGCGGGCGGATGGCTGATGCGATCGACGAGCTTGCTCGCCGCAGGCCCTGTCGTATAGATGGCGTGGTCCAATCGAGGGAGGCTGAGGATGAAGGCTTTTTTGCTTGGCTGCGTCGCGGCCGTGGTGATCGCGGTTGGTGGGATGGTGATCCTCGATCGCGTGCAGGAGCCCGCCGCGCACGCGTTTGCCACCACCGGGGTGCGTCTCTAAGAAGGCTCACTCGCGCTTGAGCCCGATCGGCCCGAGGATCGGAGCGGAGGGAACGAGCTCGACCTTGCGAACCATAGCTTCCTGCAGCCGAGGATCGTAGATCATTGCCTGCGCCGTGCAGACGATGGCACCGCGCAAGGTGCGCTCCACGCGCCATTTCCGCCTCCGGCTTCAGAATTTGGTAACCATACGAGCATGGTTGAACGCATTGACGCAAATCGCGCGGCGGCAGTGTCTGACCTGTAACGGCCCTGGTATAAGCGCAGCTACGGTTCGAACGACGTTCGCGGATGATCCGGTTTCCTTGTGCGCATGAATAAGCCCAGCAATACGTTCGAGATCGCCATCGAGCCGTCGTTCGACTTTCTGTCTCCGGAATATGCAGAGCTGTTCGATCGTTCGGCTGCCACTGCCTTCCAGCATCCGGTCTGGCTGCATAGCCTCTACACCAGGCTCGCGCCTGAAACGGGTGCAACGGCCCTGGTCGTCATCGTGCGCGACCGCGACACCGGCACGCTTGCGATGGTGTTACCGCTGCTCCGAATCCGGCGCGGTCCAATACGAACCATCGAGTTCGCCGACCTCCGCGTCTCCGATTATCTGGCACCGGTTTGCAGCCCGGACGTGTTTTCACGATTGCTCGATGATGCGGCTGCGTGCGCGCAGATTCGTCGCCTTGTCCGCCCCTTCGATCTGCTCCGGATGGCCAAGCTGCCTGACGGACGGCTTCCGATCGAGGACCTCCTGGCCACGTCCCGCCGTGTCTCGATGAACACCAATGCTTATGCCACGGTTCTGGTCGCGCCGTATGAGCAATGGCGGGCCAGTGCGATGGATCGCTCCTACCAGAAGGAGCTCGCCAAGAAATATCGCCAGCTGCAGAAGAAGGGCGCGCTGAGCTTCTCATGCTGCAGCGACAGCGCCGCCGTGCTCGAGACGATGGAGGTGATGAGGAAGTTTCGCGGCCCGCGCTTTCACGCACAAGGCGACGGAGACCTGCTGCAGCGGCCCGAATATTACGGCTTCTATTCCGACGTCGCCCTTCGGGGCCTCGGCTCCTTCGTCCGCCTCTATGCCATGAAGATGGATGGCGAAGTGATCGCCGCCGTGCTCGGATTGTGTCACCGCGGCAGCTTCCTCGTCATCATGAGCGCCTTCGACATCGCCGGCTACAAGAGCCAGTCCATCGGCGCGCTGATGTTCGAAAAAGTGGCGCGAGATTGTATCGAGCGCGGAGATCAGATGCTCGACTTCACCATCGGCGACGAGCCATACAAGAAATCGTTCGGCGCACAGCCTTCACCGATGTGGGAGGTCACGCAGGTCGGCAGCGCCGCAGGCGCAATCGCCCTCTTCGCGCTGAAGCAGGCGCCCTGGCTCAAACTGGCGGCCAAGCGGCTATCGGATCTGAAGGTTCAACCCGCGCACACTGCGACGCCCACGCGCTGACCGGCGAAAGTCGCAGAGTTCAAGCGCGCAGCGCGCCGCGGACACGCCCGAGCCAGCCCGGATGCATCTGATCGACGCGGTGCGCAAGACTGCGCCGCAGGAAGTGCAACCGTCGCCGCACGTCCCAGCCGATATCGGCGCGCGAGGTCAGCGCCTGGCGGAAGCGTGCCATCTTCAGCGACTGCTGATCCGCCGCGATCTTGTCGCGATCGGCATAGAATTGCGAGATCTTCTCCAGGCCCATGCCTGCAGTCATGAGCCATCGCGGCACATATTCGGTGCAGAGACGGTCGACGTCCACGAGCAGGCGGGCGACGCCCGTTCCGGCCGCGGGACAATTGGTCTGGAACGCATCGCCGATGAGCACGATTCCGGGCCGGAGATGCCCCTCGACGACGGTCAGATCCATCACCCAGTTCTGGACGCGATCGGTCACACGGAAATCGCCGAGGTAGCTCCGCAATCCCGGCAGCAGGCGCAAAACTGTCGCCTCCGGCTCGCGGCGCAACTCGCGCATGATCGGATCGGTCGGATCGCGGAACATGAAGAGATTGGCACGCATTCCGGCGTGGACGGGAAACAGGCTGAGATAGTCTATGCCATCGGCGGTGCGTTCGCCGTAACAGGTCAACGCCTCGAAATCGAACGGCGTGCCATCCTTGCGCGCGATCGTGAAACCGAACGACACCGAATGGCGCTCGGCAAGCACGCGCCGCCTGATGCCGAGCTTGTAGCCCAGGGCTCCCGCCATGCCGGTGGCCAGAACGACGAGGCGCGCCGTCACGCGCCGTCCGGAGGCGAGCTCGAGATGCTGGACATCGCCGCTGCTGCCAATCGCTGTGACCTCGTCGACGATCAGGTTGGAAGGATCCGGAAGCTGGCGACGCGCCATTGCGACGAGATCGGCATAGGCAAATCCGTAAGCCCTGCCGATGCTGACATCGACCACCTTGCCCTCACGGATGTTGAGCACTTGATCATATCGGCACGCGACATCTTCGAGCGCATCGAGAAAGCCGAGCTTGCCGAACAGCTCCAGCTGATGGCCGCCGATCTTCTCGACCCGAAACTCATCCGGATGGACTGCCCGCTTGTCGATCAGAGCGACGCGACGCCCTGCCCGCGCCAGCACGGCCGCCGCAAGCGATCCCGCAAGACCGCCACCGACGATGGCGACGTCCGAGCCGATGGTTGCGGTCTCGTCCCCGTCAACCGGCTCGGTCACGGTTCTCGTCATGGCTCCGGCTCCCACGGTTAACAGCGTCTGCAGTGCAATTCTCTCGCCTGATGTCGCATCGCAGGGCCGGGTGCGAACATTTCCTGAGATTGAGGTTAATGACCGCAGGTGCCCAGTTCGCCGACTCGCCGCGGCACGCGTCTTGCTGTCCCGAATCCATTCTGCACGCGAGCCCCAGATCTCGCCTTCTCAGTCGTCGATGCGGCGCTATGCCGTCCGTCGCGCGCGTTGGAACTCGCAGATGTTGGACAATGGAGACAGCGATGTTCCAGAACGAAGCAACCCGTATCACCGCGATCGCCGAAATCCTCCAACTCGTCCATTAACACTCGCGGTTGCTCGACATGCTAGATTCTCGCCGGTATCGGAACATGTCTCGTCAGGGGAGCGCGGCTCCCTTAACCCTTCCATGATCGCATCCATTCTCCAGTTCATGCGGCGCGACGTCACGCGCGGCGTTGCCGGGACCATCCTGCTCAAGGTCGGCAGCGGCGTGCTCGCGTTCGCGTTGTTCTCGCTGGCTGCGCGGACGATGTCGCCTGACGGCTTCGGCATCTTTGCGACCTGGCTGTCGGTCGCGCAGATCGCAGCCGTCGTGGGACTGGTCGGCCAGGAATCCCTGCTGGTGCGATTCCTGAACGAATACCAGGTCGGCGAAAGGCCGGACCTTACCAAGGGCGTGCTGCAATCGAGCTTGAAGATCGCCTCGCTCGCAATGCTGATCGTGATCGGCGGGATCGCGATCGTCGCGAGCATGAGAGGCGACTGGTGGCTGCTGATCCTTGCGGTGTCGGCCTACACGGCCGTCAATGCCGGATTGATGCTCGGCAGCCAGATCGCGCGCTCGCTGGTCAGCATTCTCATGGGCGAAGGAAACCGCGAGTTCCTTTGGCGGGCCCTCGTCGTCGTGTTCCTGCTCGTCATGCTGCTCGCCCATCGCCAACTCGATCCGGCCGAGCTGTTCGCGGCGATGACGGTCGCCATGTCGGTTGGCCTTGTTGCGCAGGTCGTATCCGTCGCGCGCGTGCTGCCGGATCTGCGCAGTACGCCGGCGCGCTCGGAGACGTCGCGCTGGCGATCAAGTGCCCTGCACTTCTGGCTCGCATCGATCCTCGAAGTCGCCAATCAGTATCTCGACGTCATTCTGGTCTACTGGATGCTGGATCCGACGACCGCGGGAATCTACTTTGCCGCCTCGCGCCTCGCCAACATTTTCGCCATGGTGTCCGCGGCGCTTTACACGTTCGGTGCGCGCCGGCTCCCGTCGCTCTATTTCAGCAAGAACCACGGGGAGTTCGAGCGGACCTCGCGCTTGATGGCGGAAGTGACTGGGCTCTGCGTCGTCGCCGGTCTCGCCACGATCTGGATCGGCGGCCCCTATCTCCTCAACCTGTTCGGACCGCATTTCGCCGAGCAGCATTCGGTCCTGATCGTGCTTGCGATCGGAACCGCCATCCAGGCGGCGGGGGGCCCGGCTGCTGCGATCCTGCAGCTGACCGGTCATGAACGAATCTATGTGCCGGTGGTCGCTGCCAACGTCGGGCTGCGGCTCGTCGGATTTCTCGTCCTGGTCCCCTTCCTCGGCGTGCTTGGCGCGGCGATTTCGACGACCGTGTCGCTCGCGCTCGCGACCATCGCCCTGAACGTCCTCTGCCGCCGGCGCAGCGGGGTGGATCCTTCCGTTCTGGTGCTCTTGCGCTTCCCAGCATCGAGGCGCGGCAATTATGCCGTTCGCAGCGCGGACTCGCGTGACTAGGTGTCAGCACGCGCCGCCGGGGTGAACGCGCAGGACCGATTGGTTAACGCGCCAGCCGGGAACCAGCGGAAATGCTGCGCCAACGACACCGTCGCCATCGCGCCGCATTAACTCCGTTTGTTGCTAGCCGGTGTCCGCGGGATGCCCGCATGATAGGTACGGAGTTAAGAAGGTGAAGATTTCGTTGCTTTAGCGGGTCGGGATCCGTGCTCCATTATCAGCCGAACAAGGACCTGGACGAGACGAGCGCGACGGCACCTGCGCGGCCGAACGGCAGTGGGCGAAAACTCCACGTGCTTCTTGCGCAAACCCAGGCCGAGAACGCCGGTGCACAGGAGATATCGCGGCTGCTCGGCGCCGGGCTGACCGCGCGCGGTCACCGGGTCACCAATCTGTTCTTCTTCCGCAAATCGGACTCCTTTGACGAACCGCCCGCCACGCTCTATTGCGCGCCGAGCCGGCCGGGCAATCCGCTGGCGCTGCTGCGGATGCTGTGGACGCTCGGCCGCCACATCAGAACCACCAGGCCCGACGCCGTCCTGACCTTCCAGCATTTCGGCAACGTCATCGGCGCCGGCGTCACGCGCCTCGTCAGCCGTGCACCCGTCGTCGCCAATCAGGTTTCATCCGCGCTGGCGATGAGCTGGCCGGTCCGCACCGCCGACATCGCCATGGGCAGCCTCGGCTTCTTCGACTGCATCACGCTCAATTCGCAGGACATGGAGCGCGAATATTCGCGCTACCCCGCGGCCTACCGGTCGCGCATGGTGCATGTGCCGCACGGCTTCGACGACAAGGCCCTTACCCTGTCGAAGGAGGCGGCACGAGGTCAATTCAACCTGCCACCGGACCGCGTCCTGCTCGGTTGCGCGGCACGGCTGCATCCGCACAAGCGGCTCGATCTGGCGATCGGTCTGCTGCCGGATCAACCGTCCTGGCATCTTGCGCTGGCCGGCCAGGGAGCCGACGAGGCCCGGCTGAGGCAGCTCGCGAACGACTTGAACGTCTCGGACCGTCTGCATTTGCTGGGAGAGATTCCTCCTGGCCGGATGGCGGACTTCCTTGCTTGTCTCGACGTGTTCGTCTTTCCGACCCAGGCCGAGACCTTCGGTCTGGCCGCGGTCGAGGCTGCCAACGCCGGTGTTCCCTCCGTCGTGACCGATCTTCCCGTCCTGCGCGAAGTATTGTCCTACGAGGGCAGACCGACGGCGCTCTTCGTCGATGCCTCCGATCATGCGAAGCTCTCCGCGGCGGTCTCCAGGCTGGTAACCGACAAGCAATTACGTGACGAGCTGCGACAAAACGCCAAAGGCCTGCGGCTGCGCTATTCGGTAGATGCCATGGTCGAGGAATACGTCCGGATTCTCGACCGGGTCGTTTGACCTGATACGTCGGAACAGATTGGCTCGACATGATCATCGAGTTTCGCTGTGAACGTGACTATGCGCGGCGCTGGATGGACCGCAGGACGCTGTCGGTCGACGGCCGGGACATGCCGGTGCAAGTTGCATGGACGGCAACGGCGGAGCCGCGGCCGGCAGGTCTCGATGCGCTGTTCGAGCTCGAACGCATCGTGTTGCACAAGGGCAAGCACAGCGCCGCCGACAGGCTGACGATCAGCTCCGAACCAGCACGGGTCAGCATCGGCACCGCCGACGTAATCGTCGATTTCACGAATGCCCCGCGCGATCCGGCGAGCCCGGCCCGGCTGTATCTGCGGCCGCTGTTCAACGGCGTCGCAGGCGAAAATGCCGCGCTCGCCGCCATCCTCGCCGGCGACCTGCCCGTGATCGAGATCGTCAACGAGATCGACGGTTCGGTCCTCGACCGCGGCCATCCGTCCGGTGAGATTGCTGCGGGCCTCAGTGGTGCGCTCGAAACGATCATGGCGCGGACCCTGACCATGCTGGCGGCGATCCTGTCGGGAAGGCCGCGCATCGTGCCGCACCTGCCGCGCCCCGCTTCAACTGTCCCGCACCGCGGACCCGTTAGCTACGTGGCGCGCGGCCTTGCCGTATCGATCGCCAAGGAGATCTATCGCCTCTGCTGCTATGCCCCGCATTGGCATGTCGGATGGCGCTTCAACGACGGCCCGGGCGTCTGGCAGACCGGAGACCTGTCAGGTCCAAGCTGGAACGTTCTGGGAGATCCTGGAAACCACTTCTACGCCGATCCCTTTCCCGTCACGTGGCAGGGACGGACCTTCGCCTTCTTCGAGGATCTCGATCACCGCGTCGGAAAAGGTATCATTTCCGCGATCGCGTTCAACGACGCGGGGCCGATCGGCGAGGTGATGCCAGTGCTGGAGGAGCCCTGTCACCTCTCCTATCCGTTCCTGATCGAGGACGATGGCGAGCTGTGGATGATCCCGGAGAGCTCGACCCGCGGGGACGTCGCCCTCTACAAATGCACTCGGTTTCCGGACAAATGGGAGCGATACGCAACGCTCCTTTCCGGCCTCGAGCTGGCCGACGTCACGATCACGCGCCACAACGGCCTGTATTATCTGTTTGGCGCCTGGCGCGACGGAACGGGTGGCTATTCGGATTCGCTGGCGATCTATTACGCCGATCGCCTCCTGGGGCCCTGGTTGCCCCACGCCAGCAATCCCGTCCTGATCGACCGCGCCAGCACGCGGCCGGCAGGAAATTTCGTCACGCTCGATGACAGACTGTGGCGGCCGGTCCAGGATTGCACCGACGGATACGGCGCAGCGCTTGCCCTGGCGGAAGTGGTCGAGCTGTCGCCGACGGCATTCAAGCAGGTCGTCCGCCACTCTCTGAAGCCCGGACCGGCATGGCCCGGCAGGAAGTTGCACACCTTGAATCGCTGCGGGCGGCTCGAGTTGATCGACGGATCGCGCGTCCAGCCCAAGACCAGTCTCTTCGCAAGCGCAATTCCATCGGCCGTGTCACCTGCGCGAACCAATCCCTCCACCGCGCGCTAACTAAGGCGCGATGCGCTCAGAATGAATCGTCATCGCGCTTTAGCGATCAGCGCGGGTACTGGCGCGGGCGGCGCGATCGAACCGCCGCCCGTCATCTCTCGTGCTTCGAACGCCGCCCCAGCAGCGGACGATGCCTTATTGCGAGCGATCCGAGGTCCAGCCCTTGTACGCGGCGACGTTGTCCCGTGTCACCAGCTTGGACGGCAGCAGCTCGACGGTCGAAGCCGGCTTCTGGCCGTTGAGAATGCCGACGCCGACCTGCACGGCGCGCCGCGCCATGAAGAACGGATCCTGCGACGCGGACGCCTGAATCTGCGGCGACTGCGGATCTTTCAGCGCCGCCTCGATATCGGGCGCGCCGTCGACGGCGGTGATGATCATGCCGGTTCGGTTCTGCTGGCGTGCCGCAAGGTCGGTGCCGATCGCCTGCGGATCGTTGATGGCGAAGATGGCGTCGATCTTGGGGAAGCGGGTCAGATAGCCCTGCGCGACGGTGAGGCCGCCCTCGCGCGAGCCCTTGCCGTCCTGGTCGCTCGACAACACCTTGATGCCGGGATTCTTCGCGAACACGTTCTTGCAGCCGACCACACGGTCGATCACGGCGGAGACCTGCGGCCCGTTCTCGATGATGACGTCACCCTTGCCGCCCAATTTGTCAACGATGTACTGGCAGGAGATCTCGCCGGCCTGCACGTTGTTCGTGGTCACGGTGGCATCGGCGCCCTCGGCCGCGGTGTCGACCGCGACGACGACGATGCCTGCGGCTTGCGCCTTCTTGATGGCCGGCCCGATCGCCTTGGGATCGCCGGGATTGAGCAGGATCAGGTCGACGCCAGCGGCGATGAAATTGTCGATCTGGGTGACCTGCTTGCCGAGGTCGTATTCGAAGCCGACCGTCGTGATCTTCACGTTGGGATTGGTCTTCTTGGCCTCGAACTCGGCGCCCTTCGACAGCGCGACGAAGAACGGGTTGCCCATCGATCCCAGCGAGACGCCGATCGACTTGAGCTCCTTGGCGAAGGATGGTGCGGTGGTGAGGGCAAGCGCCATGGCGGCGCCGGCGAGCATGATCGTCTTCAACATGGACTTCCTCCCTGGTCTGTCTTCGTCCCCGGCGCGGCAGACCAGTTGCCGCAACGGAATCTCGTCTCAAGCCATGCGCACACCGCTGCGCGCCAGGCTTCAAGTCCTCGCGGAGCCTTGCAGCCGATAGCGGTCCAGCGCCACGGCGCCGATGATCACCAGGCCCTTGATCACGTATTGCCAGATGTCGGAAACGCCGATGAGGATGAGGCCGTTGGACAGCACGGCGATGATCAGCGCCCCCACCAGCGTGCCCCAGATCGAGCCGATGCCGCCAACGAACGAGGTACCGCCGAGGATCACCGCAGTAATCGCATCCAGCTCGTAGGACTGGCCGAGCTGGAGGCCGTTGGCCGCATAGAGCCGCGCCGCCTGCATGGCGCCGCCGAGCCCGGCGAAAAGTCCGGAGATGCCGTAGACGAAGATCAGGACGGCCCAGACCTTGATTCCGGCCAGCCGTGCTGCGCTCTCGTTTCCGCCCACGGCATAGATATGCACGCCGAGCACGGTTCGGCGCAGCACCAGCCAGGAGACGAGAATGACGAGCAAGGCGATCACCGAGAGCCACGGGATCGACGCGACGCCAGGAATGAGCGTCAGCGAGCCGTTGCCGATGAAGGCATAGGGAATGGAGGGATTGAACACGGTGGTGTCGGCCCCGAGCAGCCGCGCCAGGCCGCGCACCGCGGTGAGCGAGCCGAGCGTGACGATGAAGGGCGGCAGGCGCAGCAGCGCAATCAGCGCGCCGTTGACGATGCCGAAGACGAGGCCGGTGAGCAGTGCGGCCGGCAGCCACAGCATTCCGAGCTCCGGCATCTTGGAGAGCGTTAAACCCGCCATCGCGGAGGCCGCCAGGATCGAGCCGACCGACAGGTCGATGCCGCCGGTGAGGATGACGAAGGTCATGCCGGCGGCGAGCACGGTGTTCACAGCGGCCTGCTGCAATACGATGCCGAGATTTTGTCCTGTGAAGAAGCGGCCTTCGGACAGCACGTTGAAGCCGATGCAGAGGATCAGCAGCACCGGCAACATGCCGAGCGCGCTGATCAGCATCCTCATCCGCTGGCGTCTTGTTTCCGCGGCAGCGCCGTTGGTCGTCGTCGATGCCGGCTTTGCCCCCACAGCACCATTGTCAGGCATCGAGACGCTCCATCCCCGTGGCAAGCCCCATGATGTCTTCCTGCGCCAGCGGCGAATGCGGACCGCGGCTGACCTCGCCGGCGATGTGCCCGGCACGCATCACGATGACGCGGTCGCAGATGCCGATGATCTCGGGCAAATCGGACGAGATGACGAGGATCGCGGTGCCGGCCTTGGCGAGATTGTCGATGATCGAATAGATTTCCGACTTGGCACCGACATCGACGCCGCGCGTCGGCTCGTCGAGAATCAGGACCTTCGGCGCGATGGCGAGCAGCCGCGACAGCAGCACCTTCTGCTGGTTGCCCCCTGACAGGCCGCCGGCGGGAACGCCGGCATTGGCGGCGCGGATGCTGAGGCCTGCAAAGGCACGGTCGGCACGCTCGCGTGCCTTGTCGCGATCGAGAAACCAGCCGAGCTTCGCATCGCGGCCGAGCACGGCGAGGTTGATGTTGTCCAGACACGACATGTCGAGAAACAGGCCGAGCGCTTTCCTGTCTTCCGTCAGATAGGCGATGCCGGCCTCGAGCGCCTCGCCCGGCGTGCGGATCTCGACCGGACGTCCCTCCAGCTCGAGCCGGCCGGAGGTTTTCGGTGACGCACCGATGATGAGATGCGCAAGCTCGGTGCGACCGGCGCCGATCAGGCCGGCAAGGCCGACCACCTCACCCGCATGCACGGTGAGCGAGCAGCCCTTGACGCGCCCGCCATCGGCCATGTCGATCGCCGCGAGCACGGGATGCCCCCGCCCCGCCTCCGGATCATGGTCCTTCTTGTAGAACGAGGAGACGTCGCGACCGACCATCAAACGAACGATGGTATCGGCGCGGATCTCGGGCTTGTCGAGCGAGCCGACCAGGCGGCCGTCGCGCAGCACGGTGACGCGATCGCCGAGCGCATAGACCTCGTCCATGCGATGCGAGATGTAGATGATGGCAAGCCCCTCGGCGCGAAGCTGGCGGATCAGCGCAAACAGCCGTTCGCTTTCGGCGGCCGACAGCGAGGTGGTCGGCTCGTCCATGATGAGGATTTTCGATCTGACGTGCAGCGCACGCGCGATCTCGACCAGCTGCCGCTGCCCCATGGACAGATGCGCCACCAGCGTCGAGGGCAGGAAGTCCGCGCCCAGGCGCTTCAGGATCGGGCCGACGCCCTCGCGCATGGCGCCGCGCGCCAGCAAGCCTGATCGCGATATCTCCCGTCCCAGATAGATGTTCTCGGCAACGCTGAGATTGGGAGCGAGCGACAGCTCCTGGTAGATGATGGAGATGCCCGCCGCGCGGCCGCCGAGCGGGCCTTCGATCCGCACCGCCCTGCCCTCGATGCGGATCTCGCCGCCCGGGTCGGGCCGGTAGGCGCCGGACAGGATCTTCATCAGCGTCGACTTGCCGGCGCCGTTCTCACCCATCAGGGCGTGAATTTCGCCGGGATAGACGGTGAGATCGACGGCCCGCAGCGCCTTGATGCCGAAGAAGGTCTTCGAGACCCCGCGCATCTGGAGGATCGGATCGTTCATCGTGCCTCCCGGCGCACAATGCGTTTCCCACCCGCGTCTCGTTTCTCGGCAACGCGGTTTGGTCATTAAACAAAAGCGGGTGACGCAGGGCAATACCGAAGGCGAGTATACCGAAGTATGCAAACCAGATTGGGCCAGCTAGTGGCGCGGCCGATACAGGTCGCGCCAGGCGGGAAGCCGTTCGGCGTAGGCATCGATCAGTGCAGCGTCGGGCTCGAATGTTTCGATGCGCTGCGGCTGCATGCATACGTCACCGATTGCCTCACCCGTGACAGCAAGCCGCCCCAATCTCGCCGCACCGAACGCGGCGCCGGTCTCACCTCCGGCAAAGCGGTGGACCGGAACGTTCAGCACGCTCGCCAGCACCGACAGCCAGAAGGCAGAGCGTGAACCGCCGCCGATCACGTCGGCCTCCGCAATCCCGATGCCGGCATCCGCGAGCGCATCGCGGCAATCGGCAAGCGCGAAGGCAACGCCTTCGAGCACCGCCTGCACGATCGCCGCGCGATCGGTGCCATGGCTCAGACCATCCAGCATGCCGCGCGCGACGGGGTCGTCGTGCGGCGTCCGCTCACCGGCGAGATAAGGCAGGAAGCTCACCGGCGACGGCGCCTGAGGTCGCGCTCCAAGCGGCGCCAGCAGCTCGGCCTCCGTCGCGCCGAACAGGCGCGCGAGCCAGGCGAGGCAGGAAGCGGCCGAGAGGATCGCGCCGGCCTGAATCCACATGCCCGGAATGGCGTGGCAGAACGTGTGCACGACACGGTCGGGATTGGCGGCGATCCGGTCGGTCGGGACCATGAGCGCGCCCGAGGTTCCCAGCGACACGAAAGCGGCTTCCGGCCGGATTGCGCCGATGCCGATGGCGCCCGCGGGATTGTCGCCGGCCCCACCCGCGATCACCGGCTGCCTGATCATCCCCCAGCGCCGCGCGAGCTCGCTGCGCAGCGTGGTTGCGGGCGCGCATCCCTCGACCAGGCGCGGCATGTGCTCGCGCGACAAGCCGCTCGCTGCCAGCGCTGCGTCCGACCAGTCGCGGCGCGCGACGTCGAGCCATAGGGATCCCGAGGCATCCGAGACGTCCTCGACAGCCTCGCCCGATAGCACCAGTCGCAGATAGGCCTTTGGCAGAAGAACGAGTTTCGTCGCCGCGAAGATCTCGGGCTCGTGCGTGGCGATCCAGAGCAGTTTTGGCGCGGTGAAGCCCGGCATCGCCTTGTTGCCCGTCACCTCGCGCAAGGCGGGCCAGCGTTGCTCCAGGATACGGCACTCGCTGGCCGATCGTCCGTCGTTCCAGAGAATGCAAGGCCGCAGCGGCCTCAAGCTTGCATCGAGCAGCGTAGCGCCATGCATCTGGCCGGACAGCCCGATGCCTGCGACCGCTGCTAACGCATCGGCATGCGACGCCTTGAGAGCATCCAGCGTGGCGAAGGTCGCATCGATCCACTGCGCCGGATCCTGCTCGGAATAGCCCGGTTGCGGCGAGACGGTCGCGAGCGACCGGCTCTCGCTTGCGATCACGCGCTGGGCATCATCGACGAGAACCGTCTTGACCGCCGACGTGCCGAGATCGATGCCGAGATACATGCTGCTTCCGCTCACTTCGCCGCGTCGATCCAGATCCCCGGCTCTGAATGCTCCCGGATGTAGCCGACGAGGAAGTCGGAGAACACCCTGATCTTGGCAGGCAGCCTGACGCGGTTCTGATAGGCGATGTTCATGGTGAGCAACGGCAGCTGCCAATCGCTCAGGACAGGCACCAGCCGCCCAGCCGCGATATCGCCCTGCACGATATAGAGCGGCTGGATCAGGATGCCGAGCCCCGCGCGCGCCGCACCACAGATGATCTGGCCGTCGTTGCTGTCGAGCGTCGGCGCGATCCGGATCGTCTGCGTCGTGCTGCCCTGGCTCAGCCGTAGCGAATAGGGATCATTGGCGAGATTGTAGATCAGCATGTTGTGACGGGCGAGATCGGCGGGATGCTCCGGCCGGCCGTGCTTCTCCAGATAGGACGGAGCGGCCGCGAGCACGCGGTGCATTTGCCCGATGCGCCGGACGATGATGTTGGAATCCGGTTCGTGCTCGCGGGTACGGATCGCAACGTCAATGCCGGCTTCGATGAAATCGAGGTAGCGGTTCGCGCTGATGATCTGCACGCTGAGATCAGGATAGAGCGCACGGAAGGCTGGCAGCATCGGTGCGAGGTAGATCATCGCAAAGGAGAGCGAGCTCGTCACGCGCAGCATGCCCTTCGGCGACAGCGCGCGGTCGGAGACGGCGTCCTCAGCCTCGGCGAGCTCGTTCAAGAGCGTGCTGCAACGCTGCAAAAGCTCCTGCCCGGCTTCGGTCAGCCATTGCCGGCGCGTGTTGCGCTCGATCAGCCGGACCGCCAGCCGCTCCTCCAGCGCACTGAGATGGCGGCTCGCGGCCGCATTCGACATCCGTAGGATTTCGGCGGCCTTGGAAAGGCTGCCGAGCTCAGCGGTTTTGGAAAAGACCTCGAGTTGGAGCAGCCGGTCCATTTTTGCGAAATAAGGAAAAGAGACTTACAAATTTTGACCTTTATTTCCGATTTCTGCAAGGCAAAATGGCACCAACAAAGCACCATCGCAGGCGAGGAAATCAGGAAATGTCGGGCCCGATCAGGCACATCGTGATGTGGCGACTGCGCGGGGAGACGCCCGCGGAGCGCTCGGCCGCCCGGCTCAAGGTCAAGACCCTGTTCGAGGGCCTCAAGGGCCGGATCGACGGCCTCACCCATATCGAAGTCGGCATGGACGTCAGTGCGGTCGATTATGCCTGCGACGTGGTGCTGTTCTCCGAATTCACCGACCAGGCGGCGCTCGCCGCCTATGCCAATCACCCGGAGCACCTGCGCGTGCGCGAGGCGCTGGGCGACTTGCGGATCGGGCGCTTCCAGGTCGATTATCCCATCAAAGAGACCGGCGCATGATCGGCTCGTTCACCTTCGAAAACCTGCCCTGCCGCGTCGTGTTCGGCAGCGGCACGCTTGCCTCAGCCAAGGCCGAGGTCGAGCGGCTCGGCGGCAAGCGTGCGCTGGTGCTGACGACGCCGCAGCAGGAGGCACAAGGCAAGAGCTTGGGAGCCGCGCTCGGCCCGCTCTATGCCGGCATCTTTTCCGGCGCCACCATGCACACGCCGGTTGAGGTCACGGACCGCGCGCTCGCGGCAATGAAGGCATGCGAAGCCGATTGCGTCGTCTCGCTCGGCGGCGGCTCGACCACCGGGCTCGGCAAGGCTTTGGCCTTGCGCACCGGCGTCAACCAGCTCTGCATTCCCACCACCTATGCCGGCTCGGAGATGACGCCGATCGTCGGCCAGACCGAGAACGGGCTGAAGACCACGGTGCGCGATGCAGCCGTGCTGCCGGAGACCGTGATCTACGACGTCGACCTGACGCTGACGCTGCCGGCGAGCCTCGCCGCAACCTCCGGCATCAACGCGATCGCCCATGCCGTCGAGGCGCTTTACGCGCGCGACGCCAACCCTGTCACCTCGCTGATGGCCGAAGAAGGCATCCGCGCGCTGGCGCGCGCGCTGCCCGCCATTGCCGCCAGGAGCGACGATCGCGAGGCTCGCACCGAGGCGCTCTATGGCGCCTGGCTGTGCGGTGTCTGCCTCGGCACTGTCGGCATGGCGCTGCATCACAAGCTCTGCCATACGCTCGGCGGCACCTTCGACCTGCCGCACGCCGAAACCCACACCATCGTGCTGCCGCATGCGCTGGCCTACAACGCGCCGGCCGTGCCCGACGCGATGGTGCGGATCGCGCGCGCGATCGGGGCAGCCGATGCAGCTCGGGGGCTTTTCGAACTTGCGAAGCGGCTGGGTGCGAAGGTCGCGCTACGCGATGTCGGCATGCCCGAGGGCGGCATCGACAAGGCGGCTGACCTCGCAGTCACGAATGCCTACTGGAATCCGCGCCCGCTCGAGCGTGGCGCCATTCGCGACTTGATCGCACGCGCCTGGGCCGGCGAACCACCCGGCGCCATCAAAGCGGCAGCTTGAAGCGATGCGGCGCACCCTGATCAGATCCGCCACCGTCATCAGCATGGATGACGCGATCGGCGATCTCTCGACCGGCGATGTGCTGGTCGAGGGCAGTCGGATCGCCGAGGTGCGCCCGTCGATCGACGCTGCGGCCGACACGGCGGTCGTCGACGGCACGGGCCGCATCGTCATTCCCGGCCTGATCAACGCACATATGCACACCTGGCAGACGAGCTTGCGCGGCTTTGCAGCGAACTGGACGCTGCTGGAATATTTCCGCCGCATGCATGTGGGCCTCGCCACCGTGTTCCGGCCTGACGACATCTACATCGCAACCCTCGTCGGCGCGCTGAACCAGATCAATCACGGCGTCACCACGCTGGTCGACTGGTGCCACAACAACCCGACGCCGGATCATACCGACGCCGCCGTGCGCGGCCTGATCGAAAGCGGCATCCGCGCCGCGTTCTTCCACGGCTCACCGAAGCCCGAGCCGAAGCCAGGCGAGCCGCATTTCTCGGAAGTGCCGCATCCGCACCGCGAGGTCGAGCGGCTGCTGGTGGGCCCCCTCGCCGACCGCGAAGGACTCGTCACGCTCGGGCTCGCCATTCTCGGCCCGCATTACTCGACGCTCGACGTCGCCATGCACGATTTCCGCCTGGCGCGGGAGCTGAACCTGATCGCCTCGATGCATCAGGGCGGCGGTCCGGCCAAGACGCCCGGCGGCTGGGAGAAGCTGCTCGAGGCCGGCCTCGTCGGCCCCGGCATCAACATCGTCCATGGCAACGATCTGCCCGATGATCTGCTCGATCGTCTCGTCGATCTCGGCGTATCGTTCTCGGTGACGCCCGAGAACGAGATGATCCAGGGCCATGGCTTTCCGATCACCGGCCGCCTCCTGAAGCGCGGCGTGCGGCCGACGATCGGCATCGATCTCGAATCCGTGCTGGCCGGCGATCTCCTCTTCGCCGCGCGCGTTGCGCTGTCGATGCAGCGGGCACTGGACAATGCGGAATCGCGCAAAGCGAGTGGCGCCATTCCGGCGACGACCACGATTCCCGTGCGTGAAGCGCTGCGCTGGATCACTTCGGAAGGCGCCCGCATGCTCGGGCGCGAGCACCAGATCGGCTCGCTGACGCCGGGCAAGCTCGCCGACCTCGTCGTCATCAACGCCTCCGATCTCAATCTCCATCCAGTGCACGATCCCGTCGCGACCGTCGTGATGCAGACGAGCCTCGCCAACATCGAGGCCGTCATGATCGGCGGCGCCTGGAAGAAGCGCAACGGCCGGCTGCTGGTTGACGGGCTGGAGACGAAGAAGGAGTTGCTGGCGCAATCCGGCCGGCGGCTGGTGCAGGATATTGAACGACAGGGACGCGCCGCCTGAGGCGCCAATGGACAAGAACAATGACTGACGCTCTGAAAACAGTTGGTTTCATCGGGATCGGCAAGATGGGCCTGCCGATGTCGGTGCTCGTCGCCAAGGCGGGCTTTGCCGTTACCGCGTTCGACCAGAGCGCGGCGCGCATCGACGAGGCACGCGCGCAGGGCATTGCGATTGCCGCCTCGCCGGCCGAGGCCGTGAGCGGCAAGGCCGCTGTGATCACGTCCCTGCCCGACGACGCCGCTTTGCGCGGCGCGCTGCTCGGCTCCGCCGGCCTGATCGCCGCGATGGCACAAGGTGCCGTCTTGATCGAAACCAGCACCGTGAGTGTCGACGCCTCGGCTGAGGTTGCGGCCGCCGCGCAGGCGCGTGGCATTGCCTATTTGCGCGCGCCGGTCTCCGGCAATGCCAGCATCGTGCACACGGGCGCGCTGACCTGCTTCGTCTCGGGGCCGAAGGACGCCTTCGAGAGCGCCAAGCCGCTGTTCGCAGCTTTCACCCGCGCCCAGACCTATCTCGGCTCCGCCGAGGAAGCGCGCTTTGCAAAACTCTCGGTCAATCTGATGATCGCGGTGTCGGCCGCGATGATGGCCGAGAGCCTGGCGCTGGCGCGCAAGGGCGGCATCGCCTGGCAGGACATCCTGAAAGTGCTCGACGACAGCGCGGTCGCCTCTCCCATGGTGAAGTACAAGACCGCGCCGCTGCGGACTCGCGATTTCGAGTCCACCTTCTCCTGCAAGCAGATGGCCAAGGATCTCGACCTGATCTTGGGCGCCGGCCACGCCGTCGGCGTGCCGTTGCAGCTCGCCGCGCAAGTGCGCGAGACCTATGGCGCGCTGGTCGCGCAGGGCGACGGCGAGACCGACTTCATCGCGACCGTCAAGCATCTCGAACGGCTGTCCGGCCTCGGCGAACCAAAACCCTGATCGCGGAGATACACATGCGTAACTTCAACGAAAACACGATCACGGACGCCGTTCTGGAGCGGATCGCGGGCGCGACCGATCCACGCATCAAGCAGGTGAGCGAAGCGCTGGTGCGGCACTTGCACGCCTTCGTCCGCGAGGTGCGGCCCACCCAGAAGGAGTGGGAATACGGCATCGACTTCCTGACCCGCACCGGGCACATGTGCAACGACAAGCGCCAGGAGTTCATCCTGCTGTCGGACACGCTCGGCGTCTCCATGCTGGTCGACGCCATCAACCATCCGGTGCCCGAAGGCGCGACCGAGACCACGGTGCTCGGGCCGTTCTTCGTCCAGGCCGCGCCGGAGAAGGACAGCGGCGCTGACATCTCCGGGCCGATGGATGGCGATCCGATGCTGGTCACCGGCTCGGTCTCGGCCGTGGACGGAAAGCCGCTCGCCGGCGCCATCGTCGACGTCTGGCACTCCGACGACGACGGTTATTACGACGTGCAGCAGCTCGATGAGATCGGCGATCTCGCGATGCGCGCCCGCTTCCATACCGACGCCAACGGCCGCTTCCATTTCTGGTCGATCAAGCCGGCCGCCTACCCGATTCCGCACGATGGACCGGTCGGCGAGATGCTGGAGGTGCAGGGACGCCATCCCTGGCGCCCGGCGCACGTGCACTTCATGATCTCAGCGCCCGGTTTCGAGCAGCTGGTGACGCACGTGTTCGTTGCCGGCGACCAATATCTCGACAGCGACGTGGTGTTCGGCGTCAAGGACAGCCTGATCCGCGAATTCGTCCGTCATCCCGCCGGCCGTGCGCCGGATGGTCGCATGGTGGAGCGCGACTATTTTCATCTCAACTATGATTTCGGCCTGAAGCAGGTCGCAAGCAACGCAAGAGCCGCTTAAGCTCAACGACGGACCAACAAGAGTCCGTAAAACAGGGACGGGAGCTGAGGATGGGACCGCGGGTCAGCACGGGCATTGTGGCCGAGCGCCTTGCCGGCATGATCGGTCCGCGCGCGAGCGTCGCGCGCGGCGTGCTCGATCAGCACGGGCAGAGCGAGTCGCACTATCAGAGCCTGCCGCCCGACATCGTGGTCTTCCCCGAGACCACGCAGGAGGTCGCCGAGATCGTCAAGCTCTGCGCCGGCGCGGGCATGCCGATCGTCCCGTTCGGCGCCGGGACCTCGCTCGAAGGCAATGCGGCGGCGGTCGCCGGCGGCGTCTGCTTCGACTTCGCGCGCATGAACAAGGTGCTCACGGTGCACGACAGCGACATGGACGTCGTGGTGCAGCCCGGCATCACGCGCAAGCAACTGAATGCGGAGCTGCGCAACACCGGCCTGTTCTTCCCGATCGATCCCGGCGCCGACGCCTCGATCGGCGGCATGACTTCGACGCGCGCCTCGGGCACGATGGCGGTGCGCTACGGCACCATGAAGGACAATGTCATGGCGCTGGAGGTGGTGTTGGCCGACGGCCGCGTGATCCGTACCGCCCGGCGGGCGCGCAAATCGGCGGCCGGCTACGACCTGACGCGCATGTTCGTCGGTGCGGAAGGCACGCTCGGCGTCATCACGGAGATCACGCTGAAGGTACACCCGGTGCCGCAGGCGATCTCGGCGGCAGTCTGCAGTTTCGACACGCTGCACGATGCGGTGGACACCGCGATTTCAGTGATCCAGTCCGCGATCCCCGTGGCGCGCGTCGAGCTGCTCGACGACGTTATGATGCGCGGCATCAACGCCTACGCCAAGCTCGGCTATCGCGAGGCCCCCACCCTGTTCTTCGAATTCCATGGCTCCGAGACCTCCGTCGCCGAGCAGGCCGAAGCCGCGCAGGCGATCGCGGCCGAGCATGGCGGCCATGGCTTTGCCTGGGCCAAGGCGCCGGAAGACCGCAGCCGGCTCTGGCATGCCCGCGACAACACCCTGTACGCCGGCCTTGGCTTGCGGCCCGGCGCGCGCGCTGTGATCACCGACGTCTGCGTGCCGATCTCGCGTCTGGCGGAATGCCTGATCGAGACGCGTCGCGACGGTGACGAGCACGGCTTCACCGCACCGATCGTCGGCCATGTCGGCGACGGCAATTTCCACATGCTGATCCTGATCGACCCGACAAAGCCCGAGGAGGCCGAAGGCGCCAAAGCGCTGCAGGCCCGCATGGTCGCGCGCGCCATTGCCATGGACGGCACCTGCACCGGCGAGCACGGCATCGGGCTCGGCAAGATCGACTATCTGACCGACGAGCTCGGCGAGGCCGTGGACGTGATGCGATCGATCAAGGCGGCGCTCGATCCCGACGGATTGATGAACCCCGGAAAGATCTTTGCTGGCAGAGCCAAAACATGAGCAACAAGCCATGAGCGACGCGCTCCCGATCGAGGTCACCTCGCCCGCGCCGCTGCTGGAACTGCGCGGCATCAGCAAGGAGTTTCCCGGCGTCAAGGCGCTCGACGACGTGTCCTTCGCCGTCTACCCCGGCGAGGTCCATATGTTGCTGGGCGAGAACGGCGCCGGCAAGTCGAGCCTGATGAAAGTGCTGTGCGGCGCCTATCGCGCCGACGCCGGCGAATTCTACTACAAGGGCGAGAAGGTCGCGATCAATTCCACCGCGGATGCGCAGAAGCTCGGCATCGCCGTGATCTTCCAGGAATTCTCGCTGGTCCCCCATCTCGACATCGCCCAGAACATCTTCTTGGGACGCGAGCCGAAGGGCCGCATTCCCGGCACCATCGACCGCCGCAGGATATTGGCTGACGCAAGGCGCGTGCTCGACACCATCGGCTTCGACATCGATCCCGCCACCACCGTCGACAAGCTCGGCGTCGCCCAGCAGCAGATGGTCGAGATCGCCAAGGCGATCAGCCAGAACGCCCGCATCCTCGTCATGGACGAGCCGACCGCGGCACTGTCCGACCGCGAGACCGAGCTCCTGTTCGCGCTAATCGCGCGGCTGAAGGCGGACGGCGTGTCCATCGTCTATATCTCGCACCGCATGGCCGAGGTGTTCACGCTCGGCGATCGCATCACCGTGCTGCGCGACGGCCGCCGCATCGACGGGGTCCGGCCCGCCGACGTCACGCCGGACCAGCTGGTCCGCATGATGGTCGGCCGCAACGTCGACATGACCTATCCGCGCCATTTCGCCGAAAAGCCCGGCGAAGTGTTGCTCGAGGTCAAGGGCCTGAGCGCGCCCACCGGCATCTCCGACATCAACATCGAGGTACGCCGGGGCGAGATCGTCGGGCTATGCGGCCTGGTCGGCTCCGGCCGCAGCGAGGTCGCCCGCGCCATCTTCGGCGCAGATCCCGTGACCTCGGGCGAGATCATCTTCGACGGCAAGAGCATTTCCGGCGAACCGGATATCGCCGCCCGCCGCGGCATCGCGCTGATCCCCGAGAGCCGCAAGAGCGAAGGCCTCGCGCTGCTCCGATCCGTCAGCGACAATCTGGTGGTATCGGCGCTGAAAAAGCTGTTCCCGACCGGGCTGTTCGACCAGCGCTCGGCCCAGCGTACTGCAGACGGCCTGATCCGGCAGCTCCGCATCGCGACACCAAGCGCACGCCAGACCGTCGGACTGCTCTCGGGCGGCAACCAACAGAAGGTCGTGATCGGCAAATGGCTCGCCGCCGGCTCGAAGCTCTTCATCTTCGACGAGCCGACGCGCGGCATCGACATCGGCGCCAAGTCGGAAATCTTCGCGCTGATCGACCGCCTCGTCGCCGACGGCGCGGCGGCGCTGATGATCTCGTCCGAACAGGTCGAGATCTGCCATGTCTGCGACCGCGCCTATGTGATGCGCGAGGGGCGCATCGCCGGACACCTGACACGCAACGAATTGACCGAGGAGAATATCGTGCGACTGGGGATGCATCATGCGTGAAGCCGCGATCGTCTCAGAGCCCAATCCGCTGCAGCGCATTCCCGGCGTTGCCATGGTGCTGGTGCTGCTGATCGCGCTGTTCAGCGTGATCGCGCCCGGCTTCCTGTCGGTCGCCAACCTCTCCAACGTGCTGGTGCAGTCGACCATCCTGACCATGCTCGCGCTGCCGATGACGCTGATCATCATGACGGAGGGGCTGGACCTGTCGATGGGCGCGGTGCTGACGCTGACCTCGCTCTGCGTCGCGATCGTGTCGCTTGCGACCAAGTCGATGCTGCTGGGCCTCGGCGCCGGCCTTCTGGTCGGCACCGCCTTTGGTGTCGCCAACGGCTGGCTGGTCGCGATTCTCGGCATACCGCCCTTCGTCGCGACCCTCGGCACGCTCGGCATGGCGCAGGGCCTGTCGCTGATCGTCAGCGACGGCCAGAGCGTGGTCGGCATTCCCCACAGCGTGCGCGACATCTACTCGGCGACGCTGCTCGGCATTCCAGTGCCGATCGTGATGGCGCTGGTGACTTATGCGATCTTCCACGGCCTGCTCTATCACACCCGCTTCGGCACCTACATCTTCGCCCTCGGCGGCAACCGCGAGGCGCTGCGCTATGCCGGGCTCTCGCCCAACAGGCTGCTGATCGCGGTCTACGCGATCGGTGGCGCCATGGCCGGAATCGCAGGCCTGTTGATGACCGCACGCATGAACTCCGGCCATCCCACCGCCGGCCTCGGCCTGGAATTCGATGCCATCGCGGCCGTCGCCGTCGGCGGCACCTCGTTCGAGCGCGGGAATGGTTGGCTACTCGGTACGCTGCTCGGAGTCCTTTCCGTCGGCGTGTTGCGCAACGGGCTGAACCTGATCTCGCTCCCCTCCTCGGTGCAGGTCGCCAGCGTCGGCGTGCTCGTGATCGTTGCCCTGTTCCTCGACGGCCTCAGGAGCCGCACATGACCGACATCACCAAGGGCGCCATGGCGCCGCCCCGCTCTTTCCTGTCGCAGGACGCGGTCCAGCTGTTCTATCGCCTGCTCGCCGCTTTCCTGATCTGCGCCGTGCTCGCCGTGCTCAGCGATTCCTTCCTGAGCCTCGGCAACATCCTCAACGTGCTGAGGCAGGCGAGCCTGACCTTCTTCATCGCCTCCGGCCTGACGCTGGTGGTGCTCACGGCCGGCCTCGATCTCTCCGTCGGCGCCAATGTCGCGCTGTCCGCCTGCCTCGCCGGCACCGTGATCCACCAGACCGGCTCGCCGGCGCTCGGTATCCTCACCGGGCTTGCCTGCGGCGGCATCGTCGGCCTGATCAACGGCGTCATGGTCACGGCGCTGCGCATCCCCTCCTTCATCGCCACCTATGGCATGCTCTGGGTGCTGAACGGCCTGACCTATTGGTACATGGCGGGCGAGACCCTGCACGGTTTCCCGGCCGGCTTCCGCCAGATCGGCAGCGGCTATCTGTTCGGCCTGCCCATTCCGGTCTACCTGCTCCTGGTGTTCCTCGGCATCGGGACGTTCTTCGCGCAGCGCACGGTCTGGGGCCAGGAGATCTACGCGATCGGCGCCAATCCTGTCGCCGCACGACTATCAGGCATTCCCGTCGCACGCCGCCTGCTGCTGGTCTACGCGGTCTCAGGCACCATGGCGGGACTTGCCTCGATCATCTTCCTGTCGCGGCTCAATTCGGCCGAGGCCGATATCGGCGAGAGCCTGACGCTGCCGGCGATCGCGGCCGTTCTGATCGGGGGCACCTCGCTGTTCGGCGGCGTCGGCACCGTGTTCGGCACCTTCATCGGCGCGCTGATCCTGACCCTGGTGCTGAACGGCATGAACCTGCTCGCGGTCAGCGCCAATTGGCAGCCGCTCGTCACCGGCGTCATCGTCATTCTCGCGGTCTGGCTTGACATGAAGACCCGCCGCCGCGCGCAATGAGTTCTGGCAATCCAACAAGCAAAATGAGGGATGGAGGCAATATGAGAAAGACAATTGGCTATGTGGCGCTGCCGCTGCTGATGGCGGCCGCGTTCACGAATGCGGCACATGCGGACGGCGAGACCATCGCCGTCTTCACCAAGAACCAGACCAATCCGTTCTTCCAGACCGTGCGGGTCGGCGCCGACAACATGGCGAAGGTGCTGAACGCGAAGACGCTGCAGTACATCCCGACCAAGCCGGACTCGATCCCCGAGCAGCTTAGCCAGATCGAGGACGTCGTGGTGAAGAAGCCGAGCGCGATCGTGTTCACGCCGGTCGATTACAAGGCGATGGTGCCGGGCGTCGAGAAGATCAACGAGGCCAAGATCCCGGTCGTCAACATCACCGACCGTTCTGCCGGCGGCAAGTTCCTGTCCTTCGTCGGCGCCGACGATTACAGCCTTGGGCTGGAGACCGCGCGCTTCCTGCTGAAGACGCTCGGCGGCAAAGGCAACATCGTCATCATCGAGGGCGTCAAGGGCTCGCTGACCAATGTCGACCGCGTCCGCGGCTTCAACGACGCGCTAAAGGAAGCGCCCGGCGCCAAGCTCTTGGCCTCGCAGCCCGGCAACTACCAGCGGCTCCAGGCGCTCCAGGTGATGGAGAACTTGATGCAGTCGAATTCGCAGATCGACGGCGTGTTGGCCGCCAACGACGCCATGGCGGTCGGCGCGATCGAGGCGCTCGACGGTGCCAACCGCAAGGCGCAGGTGATCGGCATCAACGGCACCAAGGAGGCGATCGACGCGATCAAGTCCGGCAAGCTGCTGGCGAGCGGCGACTACAACGGCTTTGCGCAAGGCTGCCTCGGCACCATGATGGCAATCCGCTCCTTGCGGGGCCAGCCTGTCATCAGCGAGATCGTGCTGAAGCCGACGGTGATCACCAAGGACAATTACGGGCCGTTCGACGTGCCGCTGGAGCAGCGGACCTGCCCCACCTTCGAGGACGCCGGCAAGCTCAGCGCGAAGTAGATCACCCCAAACCCGGACGGCCGCAGCCCGCGGCCGTCCCAACAATGAAGCCAAGAAACGGAGACAGCATGCTGTTCGCCATTCACGCCCTCGACCGCACCGGCGCGTTGCCGACGCGGCTCGCCAATTACGACGCCCACAAGGCTTTCCTCAGCGACACCTCGCGCTTCGGCGTCAAGATCGTGATGTCCGGTCCGCTCGTCTCCGACGACGGCCAGACCATGATCGGCAGCCTGTTCCTGATCGAGGCTCCCGGCCGCGCCGAGGTCGAAGCCTTCAACCGTGCAGATCCCTTTGCCGCGGCCGACATCTGGGACAAGGTCACGATCACTGGCTTCCTGCGCCGGCAGGGTTGAGGTCCGCCGCCACAAAAGTGCGAAAACAACCCCATGCACAGTAGAACGGGGCTTGTTCTTGCTGACGAATTTCCGATGCGCCGCGCGGCCTCGCATTCGAGGCCAATGCCGACCCAGATCGGCGGTGGATTTTGACTCGTCGGGCAAAACAGGGGCATAATGCAATCATCACCCGATGTCAGTCCGGTCCTCCGTCCAGGCACCGCCACGCGTCGGCGTGAGTGTGCGACGCGCACTGGCGTCAGGTCCCTTCAGCTGCTCATTGCCGGCGCAGCTTCTTCCAGATGACAGGCCACCCACTGGTCGGCTCCTGCCGCGCGCAGCGTCGGCTCCTCGCTCCGGCAGCGGTCGAACACGAACGGGCAACGGGTGTGAAAGCGACACCCCTTCGGCGGGTTGATCGGGCTCGGCACGTCGCCCTTGAGAATGATGGGATTGCGCTGGGCTCCGGGCTCCGGCAGCGGCACGGCCGAAAGCAGCGCCTTGGTGTAGGGATGCCTTGGCGCGGCAAAGATCTCGCGGCGCGGAGCCACCTCGACGATCTTGCCGAGATACATCACGGCGACGCGGTGGGTCATGTGCTCGACGATGGCGAGATCGTGGCTGATGAAGAGCAGCGCTAGGCCGAACTCGCGCTGCAGGTCCTGCAAGAGATTGACGATCTGCGCCTTGACTGAAACGTCGAGCGCGGAGACCGCCTCGTCGCAGACGATCAGCTCGGGCTCGGCCGCCAGCGCCCGCGCGATGCCGATGCGCTGACGCTGGCCGCCGGAGAACTCGTGCGGCCTGCGGTTCAGCGCCTCGCGCGGCAGGCGCACCGTGTCCATCAGCGATGTGACACGGACCTCAAGATCCTCGGCAGATTTGGCGAGGCCGAAATTGCGGATCGGCTCGGCGAGAATGTCGCGCACGCGCATGCGCGGATTGAGGCTGGAGAACGGGTCCTGGAACACCACCTGCACGCGGCGGCGCATCTGGCGCATCGTGCCCGGTGCGGCGTCATCGATCCTCTGGCCATCGAGGATGACCTGGCCCGAGGTGATCTCGAACAGCCGCAGGATGGCGCGGCCGACCGTCGACTTGCCGCAACCGGACTCGCCGACCAGCGACAGCGTCTCGCCGCGTGCGATCTCGAAGGAGACGCCGTCCACCGCATAGACGAACTCGGACTTGCGGCCGAACAGGCCGCTCTTGACCGGAAAATGCTTCTTGAGGTCGTTGACCTGGAGCAGCGGAGGACTCATGCCGCGACGGCTCCCTTGGCGGCGTAATGGCAGGCGGCGACGTGGCGCGGGCCCTTCTCTTCAAGTCCGGGCGCATATTGCCGGCAGACGTCGGTCGCGAGCTCACAGCGGCCGGCAAAGACGCAGCCTACAATCGGCTTACGGAGATCAGGCACCTGCCCCGGGATCTCGGCGAGGCGGGTCGCGGTGCCCGCGAGCGAGGAGCCGAGCTTCGGCACCGCGCCCAGCAGGCCTTGCGTATAGGGATGGCGCGGGGAGCGGAACAGCTCGGCCACCGGCGCCTCCTCGACCTTGCGGCCGGCATACATCACCATGACGCGCTCGGCGATCTCGGCGACGACGCCGAGATCGTGGGTGATCAGGATGATGGCCGCACCGACCCGGCGCTTCAGGTCCAGCATCAGCTTGAGGATCTGCGCCTGGATTGTCACGTCGAGGGCGGTCGTCGGCTCGTCCGCAATGAGAAGCTTCGGATTGCAGGCCAGCGCAACCGCGATCATCACGCGCTGGCGCATGCCACCGGACAGCTGGTGCGGATATTCGCCGACGCGCCGTTTCGGCTCGGGAATGCCGACCAGTGTCAGCATCTCGACCGCGTGCGCTTCCGCCGCCTGCTTGTCGAGGCCCTGATGGATCATCAAGGTCTCGCGGATCTGGCGGCCGACGGTGAGCACCGGGTTCAGGCTCGTCATCGGTTCCTGAAAGATCATCGAGATGTCGTTGCCGCGGATCGCGCGCATCTCGCGGTCGGACAGTTTCAGCAGATCCCTGCCCGCGAAGCGGATGCTGCCTGCGATCCGGCCCGGCGGCTCCGGAATCAGCCGCATCAAGGACATCGACGTCACCGACTTGCCGCAACCGGACTCGCCGACGATGGCGAGCGTCTCACCCTCGTTGACATGGAAGGATATCCCGTCGACCGCGCGGTTGATGCCGCCGGGCGTGCGGAAATGGGTCTGGAGGTTCTCGACTTCGAGCAAAGCCATCGCAATCAGCCTCGATCCATCACAGACAACATCACAGGCTTTTGGCCATGCGCGGGTCGAGCGCATCGCGAAGGCCGTCGCCGAGCAGATTCACGGCGAGCACGGTGACGGACAGGAACGCCGCCGGGAAGAACACGATGTAGGGCTTCACCTGCCAGAGCGCGCGGCCCTCGGCCATGATGTTGCCCCAGGACGGAATGGTCGGCGGTGTGCCGGCACCGATGAAGGACAGGATCGCCTCCGTGATCATGGCGCTGGCGCAGATGTAGGTCGCCTGGACCAGCATCGGCGCAACCGTGTTGGGCAGGATGTGGCGCAGGATGATCATCGGAGTGCGCGTGCCGCAGGCCACGGCCGCGTCCACATAGGGCTGCTCGCGCAAGGACAGCACGACGCTGCGGACGAGGCGCGAGACGCGCGGAATCTCGGCGATGGTGATCGCCAGGATGACGTTGCCGACGCTGCCGCGCGTCAGGGCCATGAGCGCGATCGCCAGCAGGATCGGCGGAATCGACATCAGCCCGTCCATGAACCGCATCAGGATGCCGTCGGCCCAGCGGATGAAGCCGGAGACCATGCCGATGGCAAGGCCGATCGCCGAGGCGCAGATCGCCACCGACAGGCCGACCGTGAGCGAGACGCGCGCGCCGAACAGCACGCGCGAATAGATGTCGCGGCCGAGCACGTCGGTGCCGAACCAGAAATCGGCCGACGGCGCGCGGGTGCGCTTGGCGGGCGCAAGCGCGGTCGGATCGACCGTGCCGAGGTACGGCGCAAAGATCGCGATCAGGACCAGCATCAGCAGCAGCGCGCCGCCGATCGCGACCGTCGGGTGGCCGCGCAGGAGGCCGACGAAGCCGCGCCGTATCCTGACCGGCCGCAGGATCTCGGGCAGTTGCGGCGCAAGGACGAGGCCGGCCGGAAGCGAATGCGGATTAACGGTGGTGTCGGTCAATAGCGGATCCTCGGGTCAACGAGCGTGTAGACGACGTCGATCATCAGATTGACGAGGACGTAGACGAAGCTGAACAGCAGCACGATGCCCTGAATCACCGGATAGTCACGGCGCAGGATGGCATCGATGGTGAGGCGGCCAAGGCCGGGGATCGCGAACACGCTCTCGGTAACGACCGCGCCGCCGATCAGGAGCGCGATGCCGATCCCGATCACGGTGACGATCGGCACCGCCGCGTTCTTCAGAGCGTGAATGAACAGGATGCCGCCCTGCCCGAGGCCCTTGGCCTTGGCGGTGCGGATATAGTCCTGCTGCAGCACTTCGAGCATGGCTGCCCGCGTGATGCGGGCGACCAGCGCGATGTAGACGCAGCCGAGCGCGATCGCCGGCAGGATCAGGTTTTCCAGCCATGGCCAGAAACCCTGGGCCAGCGGCGTGTAGCCCTGCACCGGCAGCCATTCCAGCTCCAGCGCGAAGATGTAGGCGAGCATGTAGCCGACCACGAAGACGGGCAGCGAGAATCCGAACACGGCAAAGCCCATGATGACGCGATCGATCAGGCTGCCGGCCTTCCATGCCGCCACCACGCCGAGCGGCACTGCCACCACGATCGTCAGCAGCAGCGTGACGATCATCAGCGACAGCGTCGGTCCGAGACGCTGCCCGATCATCGCCGAGACCGGCAGGTTGGTGAAGATCGAGGTGCCGAGATCGCCGTGCAGGATGCGCCAGACCCAGCCTCCGAACTGGACCAGGAAGGGCCGGTCCAGCCCGAGGCTCTGGCGGATGCGCTCCACATCCTCCGGGCTTGCCTGATCGCCCGCGATCACCACGGCCGGATCACCGGGCGCGATGTAAAGCAGGCTGAACACGAACAGCGCGACGATCGCCATGACTGGCAAGGTCGCAACGATGCGACGGAGGATGTAGGAGAGCATCTGGCCTCAGCGCACGATCATGCGGACTTCGACACGCCCCAGAAGAACGGCAGCGGTCCCTTGGCAACGCCGGAGACGTTCTTGCGCCACGCGGTGTAGCTCAGGAAGAAGCCCGTGGGCGCGTAGACGACGTCATCGATCGCCGCCTTGTTGAGGCGGCCCATGGCGGCCTTCTCCTCGTCGACGTTCTTGGCCTCGAACCACGAGGCGACCTCCTTTTCGGTGGCCGCGCTGGTCGGCCAGCCGAACCAAGCCTTGTCGCCGTTGGCACGAATGGCGGTGTAGGGAGCCGGATTGACGCAATCCGCGCCGGCGTGCCAGGTGTGGAACATGTTCCAGCCGCCCTGTCCCGGAGGCGTCTTCTGCGCGCGGCGGGAGCCGACCGTGCCCCAATCGGTTGCGACGAAGTCGACATTCATGCCGAGCTTCTTGAGAAGGTCGGCGGTAACGTCGCCCATTGCCTTGGTGATCGGTTGGTCCTGCGCGACGAGGCAGGTCACCGGCTGGCCGGAATAGCCGCTCTCGGCGAGCAGCTTCTTGGCGGCGTCCAGATCGCGCTTGCCCTTCAGGATCTCGCCGCCCACTTCGGTGTAGAGCGGCGTATCCGGGGTGAAGTAGCCGGGCAGCGGCTTCCACAGCGAATTGTCGTCGCCGACGATCGCGCGCATGTAGTCTTCCTGGCTGAGCGCCATCAGCACCGCACGCCGCGCCTTGACGTCGTTGAACGGCGGATACAGGAAGTTCATGCGGAACGAGCCGATATTGCCGAGGGGATCGCCGATATCGACGCTGATATTCTTGTTCTTCTTCAGAACCGGAACGAGATCCGCGATCGGGTTCTCCCACCAGTCGATCTCGCCGTTCTGCAACGCGGCCGCCGCGGTTGCCGGATCCGGCATGATCACCCACTCGACGCGGTCGACCATCACCTGCTTGCCGCCAGCAAGCCAGGACGCCTTCTCCTGCCGCGGTGAATAGTCGGCGAATTTCTCGAACACGGCCTTCGCACCGGGGACCCACTCGCTCTTGGCGAACTTCAGCGGACCGGAGCCGATATATTCGGAAATCTGCTTGAACGGATCGGTCTGCGCGATGCGCTCCGGCATGATGAAGCTGCAAGGCGAATTGTTCTTGCCGAGCGCGTAGAGCAATTTCGGGAAGGGCTGCTTCAGCACCCATTTGAAGGTGCGGTCGTCGACGGCCGTGAGCTCCTGCTGGAGCGCCTTGATCATCAGGCCCATCGGATCGCGCGCCGACCAGCGCGTCAGACTTGCCACGACGTCCTTGCTGAGCACCGGCTCGCCATCGTGGAACTTGAGGCCGGGCCGCAGCTTGAACGTCCAGGTGGTGCCGTCGTCGGTCACTTCCTCGGACTCGACCATCTGCCGCTGCGGCCGGAACGAGGAGTCGATGCCGTAGAGCGTGTCCCAGACCATCGCGGCGGCATTGCGCACGACATATTGCGTGCCCCAGATCGGGTCGAAATTGGCGAGATTGGCCTGGGGCACGAAACGCAGGGTGCGCGCCGCCGCACCCTGGGCGATCGCCGGGGCCGACAGGCCACCCGTCAACGCCAGGCTGCCCGCGCCAGCCAGTCCCTTCAATACCGTCCTGCGATCCATGAAGTCCTCCCAGAAATGCCGTGATGCCAGCTATTGGCAAAGGGCAAGTGAAACCGAACCCATTTGCAAGCAAATGGTATGCCACTAAATGCGGCTTCGCCAGCGGGATCTCGCCATTTGGCGGTCCAGGAATGCGAGTTCGGGGCTCACAGAGCGGCCGCCAGCGTCGGCCCGGTCTCGATGTGCGGGATCGCCTCCACCAGTTTGCGCGTGTAGTCGGTCTTTGGATTATCAAACAGCGCCCGGCTCTCGCCCTGCTCCACGATGCCGCCGTTGCGCAGCACGATGGTGCGGTCGCACAGCATGCGCACGACGTTGAGATCGTGGCTGACGAACAGCAGCGCAATGTCGTTCTCGCGCCTGAGGCGATCGAGCAGTTGCAGCACCACCGCCTGCACCGAGACGTCGAGCGCGGCGGTCGGCTCGTCCAGCACCAGGAGCCGCGGCCGGCAGGCGATGGCGCGGGCGATGCCGACGCGGGCCTTCTGCCCGCCGGAGAGCTGATGCGGAAACCGCGGCAACAGATCGAGCGGCAGCCCGACCCGCTCGGCGCAGTCTTCCACCCGTTTGCGCAAGCCTTCGCCCGCGCGCATGCCGTCGAGCCGCATCAAGGGATGGGCAATGCAATCGAACGCCGTGAAGCGCGGGTTGAGGCTTTCGTTGGGGTCCTGAAAGACCATCTGGATGTCTTTGCGCAACGGCGAGCGGTGGAAATCGCGCGCCGCCACGTGCCCGATCGACTGCCCGTCGAACACGATGTCGCCCTCGCTCGGATCGATCAGGCGGCAGATCATGCGCGAGGTCGTGCTCTTGCCCGAGCCGGACTCGCCGACCAGCCCGACACTCTCGCCGCCCGCCATCGTCATCGAGAAGTCGGCAACCGCAGCAGAGCCCTGATCGAAACGCTTGGCGAGCTTGCGCACTTCCAGCAGCGGCGGCGTGCCGTGCGCTCGCTCCTGCCTGGGCCTGGTGACGACAGTGGCGTAACGCTCTCTGTCCTCCTCCGTCACGAGATCTTCGATCCGTGACGTCGCCGTCGGCGACGCCGCAACCAGGCGCCTCGTATAGGCGTGCTGCGGCGCGCTGAAGAGAATGCCGGGGCTCGCCTCCTCGACGACGCGGCCGCGCTCCATCACGGCGATGCGGCGGCAATAGCGCGCCGCAAGGCCGAGGTCGTGCGTGATCAGGATCGTGGCCATGCCTCGCGCGGCGGCAATGTCAGCCAGCAGATCCATCACCACCTTCTGCGTGGTGACGTCGAGGCCGGTGGTCGGCTCGTCCGCGATGAGCAGTGCAGGATTGCAGGAGATCGCGATCGCGATCATGACGCGCTGGCACATGCCGCCGGAGAGCTCGTGCGGATAGGCGTTCATCCGCGCCTCGGGATCGCGGATCTGAACGGCGCGCAGCAGGTCCAGCGCCTCGGCACGCGCGGCCTCTTTCGAGATACGCTTGTGAGTGAGGATCGCGTCCGCGATCTGCAGGCCGATCGCGCGGATCGGATTGAGCGCCGCCCGTGGATTCTGGAAGATCATCGACATCGCGGCGCCCTGCAGCTGGCGCAGATCATCGCCGCGGAGCTTGGTGACGTCCTGCCCACGGAACAGGATCTTGCCGCCGGTGACGCGGCCGGCTGCATCGAGCAGTCGCGTCGTCGCAAAGCCGGTGACCGACTTGCCCGAGCCGCTCTCGCCGACGAGACCGAGCATCTCGCCGGGCTTGACGGTGAGGGTCACGCCGCGCACGGCCTCGACCATGCCCCGCCGCGTCGAGAACGCGACGTGGAGGTCGTCGATCCTGAGCAGGTCCTCGCTCATGTGCGCATCCGCGGATCGAGAATGTCCCGCATGCCGTCGCCGAGGAGGTTGAAGCACAGCACCGCCAGCATCAGCGCAAGGCCCGGAAAGGCCACCAGCCACCAGCGTCCGGTGGAGATGAAGCGCGCCCCTTCCGCGACCATGATGCCCCATTCCGGCGTCGGCGGCTTGACGCCGAGACCGATGAAGGACAGGCCGGCGGCATTGAGAATGGCCCAGCCGAGATTGAGCGAGATCTGCACAGCCATCGCCGGCAGGATGTTCGGCAGCAGGAAGCGCAGCACCACCGAGAAATGGCTCTCGCCGCAGGCGCGCGCGGCTTCGACCCAGCCGACATTACGGCGGACGTTGACCTCGGCCCGTGCGAAGCGGATGTAGAACGGAAGATTGATGATCGCGGTCGCGATCACGATGTTCTCGATCCGGTTGCCGAGCGCGGCGACCATCGCCATTGCCAGCACGAACAGCGGAAAGGCCATCATCACGTCGACGAAGCGGCCGACGGCGCGATCGAGCCGTCCGCCGGCATAGCCGCAGAACGCGCCGACGACGGCCCCGATCACGAAGGAAATTCCGACCGCGGAGACAGCGATGGCAAGGTCGAGTCGTGCAGCGATGATGAGGCGGCTGAACACGTCGCGGCCGAGCTGGTCCGTGCCGGCAATATGCGCCGCGCTCGGCGGCAGCAGCGCCTCCGAGACGTTCGAGGCCACGGGGTCGTAAGGCACGATCCACGGTCCGAAGATCGCGACCAGGACGAACAGCGTCACCCCGGCCGCGGCCACCGCCGTGAGCGGATTGCCGCGCAGGATCCAGACCGAGTGGCGAAGTGTGGCGCTGGTCATTCGATCGACACCCTGGGATCGGCGATGCCGTAGCAGATGTCCACGACGAGATTGACCAGCACGAACAGGCTGGCCATCAGCAGCACGAAACCCTGCACCGGCGCATAGTCGGAGGACAGCAACGCGTCGAGCGCATAGGAGGCTACGCCCGGCCAGGAGAACACTTTCTCCACCAGCACGTTGGCGCCCAGCATGGTCGAGAACACGATGCCGGCGATGGTGATGACGGGCAGGATCGCATTGCGGAGCGCATAGGTGACGACCACCTTGCGCCAGGACAATCCGACCGATCGCGCGGTGCGCACGAAATCGCTGCCGAGCGAGACCAGCATCGAGGCCCGCGTGATCCGCGCCAGCGGCGCGATCACGAACAGCGCCATGCTCACCGCCGGCAGGATCAACTGCCTGCAGGCAGCCCACCAGCCCTCGAAGTCGCCGGCAAGCAGGAAATCGATCGAGAGGAAGCCGGTGCGCTGCGGCGGCAGCGACGTGAACACGTCGATCCGCCCGGTCGGATCAGGGGCCAGCCCGAACAGATAATAGAAGACGTAGATCAAGAGCAGGCCCGAGACGAAAGTCGGCACGCAGACGCCGAGTGCGCAGAACAGCCGCACGCCGTGGTCGATGATCGATCCCGGCCGTAGCGCCGCCAGCACCCCAAGCGGCACCGCCGCGATCAGCGCGATCAGCAGTGCGGTGAAGGTGAGCTCCAGCGAAGCCGGCAATCGCTCGCGCAGGTCCTTCAGCACCGGCTGTCCCGTCATCATCGAGCGGCCGAGATTGCCGTGGCCGATGTCGGAGAGATAGAACACGAGCTGCTCCGGCACGGATTTGTCGAGGCCCATCTGCTTGCGGATCTGCTCGATCTCCTCCTTGCCGGCATTGGGCCCCGAGGCGAAGAACACCGCGGGGTCGCCGGGCAGGACGCGCATCAACAGGAAGGTGAAGACCAGCACACCGAACAGTGCCGGCAGCGACGACAAGAGCCGCCTGCCCGCCCGCACCATCGTTGCACCAAGACCGGTCGTCACCATTCAGCGTCCCTGCTCGCCGCGGATGTCACTTGCGGCTGACATCGCGATAATCCACCTGGCGGTGGAACTCATAGGTGTAGCCTTCGATCGACGGTGCCATCACCGCGTCCTGATTGGGCTGCCAAAGCATGATCTGCGGCATCAGGTCGACATGCATCGCGTTGAGCTTGCGGCCGGCTTCCTCGTACTTGGCCTTATCCGGCTCGAAGCGGGCCTCCTGCGCAATCGCGGCAAGGTCCGGATTGTTGATCGAAGAGTAATTCCAGCGCTGAGTGCCGGTGTAGAAGTTGCGGTAGAAATAGTCGGTCGACGGCAGCCATGCGACGATGCCTTCGGTGAAGAACGGCAGCTTCTTCTCGTTGATCTGCGTCGACATCTGCGCGTCCGGCAGTTTCTGGATCTCGACCTTGATGCCGATCTTGCCAAGCGATTCCTTGACGAGGGCGGCCATCGGCTCGGCCGTCGCGGCCTGGCCGACATTGAAGCTGAAGGTGGTCGAGAAGCCTTCGGGCAGACCTGCAGCCTTCAGGTACTCCCTGGCCTTGTCGAGATCCATCTTCACCGGCTGCTGGAACGGATAGATGCCGTTCGCCGGCTTGCCGTCCGGCCAAGTCGCGCCGAACAGCGGCGCGCCGCGGCCGAACAGGGCCGCCTTGAACATGTCCTCATAGGGCAGCGCGGAAGCGATGGCGCGGCGGACATTGACGTTGTCGAAGGGCGGGATCTGGTTGTTCATCGAGACGTAAGTGACCGCGTTGTATTGCGGCGTCGAGATTACCTTGAGCTTGCCCTTGGCCTCCAGCGACTGCACGTCGCTGGCCTGCAGGTCGAGCACGAGATCGGCATCGCCGCGCTCGACGAGGTTGGCGCGGGTCGCCGGCTCCGGCACCGATTGCACGATGACGCGCTTGAAGTACGCCGGCTTGCCCGGCGATCCGCGGTTCCAGGCCTCGTTGCGCTTGATGATCACCTGCTCGCCCGGCTTGAAGCTCTCGACCGCATAGGCGCCGCTGCCGGCGGTGTGCTCCTTCAGCCAGGCCGTGGCCCAGGGATCGTCAGCCGTCGCGTGCTGTTTCGCCACTTTCGAGTTGATGATCATCGGGTAGACGGTGGCAAGATTAGGCAGCGCAAGCTTGTCGGGTTTTGGAAGCGTCACCTCGATGGTGAGGGGATCGATCACCTGGAACTGATCGGCCGACGTCAGCGAGCCCGTGAGCAGCTGCGCCTTGCCGAGGACCGGCGCGGTGACGCAGCGGTCGAGCGACCACTTGACATCCTCGGCCGTGACTGGCGAGCCGTCCTGGAACTTTGCATCGTTGCGCAAGCGGAAGGTGATCTTCAGGCCGTCGGGACTGACGTCATAGGATTCGGCGAGCTCGCCGGTGATCGTGTCGAGGTCGAACACCCATTTGCCGTTGAGCTGCTTGCGGCCGAATGCCACCAGCCGGTCATAGGTGCTCATGCTCAACGCGAAGGATTCGCGGGTCGAGCCGGGGATGTTGGGATCGAGCGTATTGACGGAGGCGCCGGTGACGTAGCGCAAGGTCTCTGCCCTGGTTTGCGCTTGCGACGGCGCAGTGGCGACGAGCAGCAGCGCAGTGGTAGCGAGAACTGAGGTCGCCAGTCTGAAAGACACAAAACGCATTGGTTTTTCCCTGAATTTCGAACGAGAACGCCAGCAAGGCAGGTTCAGAAGGAAGCAAGTTGCGCGCCAGTCCGATCGGACATTTCGGGGGACGCGAGGTCGTGACGGCGCATGGGTGATCACAGCGATTCCCCCATTTCTCGCGCCTGACGCGTCACCACGGCCTGCGGCACGTCATAGGCGCTGAGCGAATCCCAGTGCCGTTCGACATCGGCGCGAAACAGGCCGCGCGTCAGGCCGTGGACCAGCTTTGGAACGGCCGTCGTCATCGCATTGATCGACGATCCCGACGGACCGAAGCTCATGGTCGAGGCGATGGCGAACAGATGGATGTCGGCGATCCACGGCGTCATTCCCTGCTCGCGCTCGGTGAAGGCATAGTCGTCGGCGAGATAGGGAAAGCGGCCGAGCCGTTCGTTGCGTTCGTCTTCCGGCGGCTGGTAGCGGTCGGCCCAGGTCGCGATGTTGCCGGCACATTGGGCGAGCTCGCCGCGGCCGGCAAAGTCCATGTCGATGCCGGTGCCGCAGATGACGAAATCGGCGGTGATGGCGCCGCGCGGCGTCTGGAGTTTAACGCCGTTATCGGTCTTGCGCGCGGCTTCGACCGGCGCGCTCTCGTGCAGTGTGAAGTTGGCGTGACGCGCACAGCGGTCATAGGTCGGCTGCGGAAATCCTTCCCGCATCTCGAGGATCTTGCGCATGAAGCGCCAGCGCCAGGCATCGTCGAGATCGCTGAGATGACGCAGGAAGCCACGAAAGGTCAGCCAGCGATAGGGCTGGATCACCTGGATCTGCGCACGGCGGCACAGCAAGTGCACCTCGGCGGCCCCTGCCTCCAGCGCGGTTGCGGCGTTGTCGAAGGCGGAAGCGCCGGCGCCGATCACGGCGACGCGCTTGCCGCGCAGGCTTTCGAAATCGATGTCGTCGGCGACGGTTGCAACAGAGCTCGCCGGCAGATGCACCAGCTGCTCCGGAATCATCCAACCGCCCATGCCCTCCTGCCCTGTCGCAAGCACGATTTTCCGCGCATAGAGCGTTTCGACCTCTCCTGCCCGTTTCACGCGCGCAGCGAGCAGGCCGTCAGCCGCCGGCGCGATCTCCTTGAGCTCGCAAGCGTTGCGCACCGGCAAGCCGACCGTGCGCCGCAGCCAGAGCAGATACTCAGCCCAATGCTCGCGCGCGATCAGGCCGAGCTCCTGCCAGCTCGCCTTGCCGAAGCGGGCCTCGTGCCAGGACTGGTACGTCAGGCCGGGGATGTCGAGGTCGGGCCCGGTGTAGTCCTTCGGGCTGCGGAGCGTCGGCATCCGGGCGTAGGTGAGCCACGGGCCCTCCTTGCCCTCTTCGGCCTTGTCGATCAGCAGGATGTTGCTGACGCGCGAGCGCAGCAGGCCGAAGCCGATGGCGATGCCGGACTGGCCGGCGCCGATGATGAGAACATCCAGCGCTGGCTTGCCGTCTGGCCCCGCTTTCGGTTCGAGCCACGCCGCGCCGGGATGCGCGATCCGAGCGAGATCGGCGTGAATGTCGGCTTCGAGCTGGGTCAGCGTCTCACTCATGCGGCGAGCCAGCCTCCGTCGACTACCATCACGGTGCCGGTCGTGAACGACGAAGCATCGCTCGCGAGATGCAGCGCGGTTTGCGCGATCTCCTCGGCCTGGCCGAAGCGCTTCATGGCGTGGCGGTTGCGCGAGGCCTCGCGCACTTGCTCGGAATTGGCATGACGGGCAAAGCTGCGGCGAAGCATCGGCGTCTCGATTGCGCCGGGCGCGATCGCGTTGACACGGATGCCGTCGGTTGCGAAATCCACCGCCATGGTCCGCGTCAGGCTGATGATCGCGCCCTTGGCGGCGATATAGGCGCTGTTGCCCTTGCCGCCGGCAATGGCGAGCTGCGATGCCAGCGTGATGATCGAGCCGCTGTTCTGCCGCTGCATCTGCGGCACCGCGGCGCGCGCCCACAGCCAGGTGCCGCCGACATTGGCGCGGAACACCGCGTCCCAGTCTTCCAGGCTCGTCGTCAGCACCGTGCCACCACAGGAGAAGCCAGCCGCGGTCATGAGGATATCGAGCCGACCATGCCGGGCCACGACGTCGCCGACGACGGTTTCGGCGAATGCGCCATCGCCGACGTCGCCGATCTGCCTCGTCGCTTCGCCGATAAGGCTCAGCGTTTCCTCGAGGCCCGCGGCGTCACGATCGACCAAAGCAAGGCGCGCGCCCTCCTCCGCGAACAGTTTTGCGCTGGCGCGGCCGATGCCGGAGCCCGCGCCGGTGATGATGGCCGTGCGCCCCTGCAGCCGCATCTCAGATCCCCTCCCTGTGCTGCATCCACCAGGCGCTCATGGCGGCAGCTGACTCCGCACAGCCGAACCGCGCGCGCCAGCCGAATTCGTCGGCCATTCGCGTCACTGAGAGCGGCGCGCGATCGCCTCCATGAAGCTTGATGAAGGTCTTCTCGTCCGGCTCCGCCAGCCGACACTCCAGCCCGGGATGCAGCGCCGCAAAAGCCTCGCCCCATTGCAGCGCCGACCAGGCCGCGCCGCTGGAGATATTGTAGAGCCGATGGCGCGGCCGCTCGGCTTCGATCAGCACAGCCACGGCCTCGGCAGCGTCCGGCGCGTAGGTCCAATCCTTGATGCCTGGCGCCGGCAGCAGCGCCGGCTCGCCGCGCGCGAATGCGGCCAATATCTGATATTGGAGGCTCGGCGTATCGCGCACCGAACCTGGCCGCTCCCACGGACCAAATACGGCACTTAAGCGCACACTCAGAAAATCGCCGCCAAACAGCTCGGCATGCCGCGCCGCCGACCGCTCGGAAGTGAACTTGCTGATGGCGTAGAACGAGACGGGATCGCAGGGCGTTTCCTCGTCGAGGATCTGATGACGCTGACCCGCAGCACCATAGGCTGAGGCCGACGAGAGATTGACAACGCGGCGAACGCCATGGCGGATCGCGGCTTGCAGGATCGGGATCTGGGCCATGACGTTGATCTCGAGAACGCGCGCGGGCGATGCCCGTTCGAGGTCATCGCCGGCGGTGACCGCGGCACCCAGTACGATCGCATCGCAGCCCTTTGCAATCAGGGCGTCGATGGTGTCTGTGTCGCTAATATCGCCCTGCACGGCATTTATCCGCGCGCCGTAGTCAGCCAGAGATCTTTGTGCACTCGCCGGCAACGCCGCACGATCATGCAGCGTCACCTCGTGCCCGCGCGCGAGCAGCACCTCGGCGAGATTGAGGCCGACAAAGCCGGTGCCGCCGAAGATGACGATCCTCATCGCGCGCGATCCATCATCACAGCAGCTTTGCTCCGAAATTCCGCTCCGGATCCATGTCGGCAACGAGCCGGCCGGTGGGCCTCGCCGCCTCGCCGCCGCTGCGCGCCAGGAATTTTCCGCTGCCGGCGCTCGCGAGGCACTTGTCGCCCTCGATGATCACGCGGCCGCGCGACAGCACCGACACTGGCCAGCCCTTCAGCTTGCGCCCCGCGAACGGCGTGTAGCCGGCGAGGTCGTGCATCATCTCGTCGGCGATGGTGACCTCGCGGTTTGGATCCCAGATCGCGATATCGGCGTCGGCGCCGACGGCGATCGAGCCCTTGCGCGGATGCAGGTTGTAGATCTTTGCCGGGGCGGTCGCGGTCAGCTCGACGAATTTCTCCAGGCCCAGCCGGCCCTTCGACACCATCGCGTCGAACAACAGCGGCAGCCGCAGCTCCAGGCCCGGCAGGCCGTTGGCGACCTGCTTGAAATTCGGATTGGGGCCGGCGCGCAGCTTGCCGGTCTCGTCATAGCGATACGGCGCGTGGTCCGACGAGATGGTCTGGAGATCGCCGAGCGAGAGCGCCTGCCACAGCGCCTCCTGGTCGGCATGCGTGCGCGGCGGCGGGCTGCACATCCACTTCGCCCCCTCGGCGCCAGGCTTATCGAGATCAGCGGCGGTCAGGAACAGGTATTGCGGGCAGGTCTCGGCAAAGACCTTGAGCCCCTGTCCGCGCGCGTCGCGGATCACCTTGGCGCCTTCGGCGGTCGAGACGTGGAAGATCATGATCGGCTGGTCGATCAGCGCGGCCATGCCGATCAGCCGGGTGAAGGCTTCGGCTTCCGACACGCGGGCGTGGCTGACGGCGTGGTATTTCGGCATGGTGTAGCCACGTGCGAGCAGCCGCTTCACCATCCAAGCGATGATGCCGTGGTTCTCGGCATGGGCGCACAGCATCGCGCCGGACTGGCGCGCCGCGAGCAGGATGTCGAGCAGCGGCTCGTCATCGACCTTGAGGCGGTCATAGGTCATGAAGATCTTGATCGAGGCATGGCCCTGCTTCACCAGTGCGGGAATGTGTTCCTCGACCGTCTCCTTGGTCGCGTCCGCAATTATCATGTGAAAGGCGTAGTCGATCACCGCACCCTTCTTCGCCAGTGCGTGATAATCCTCGACGACCTCAGGCAGCTTCATGCCGACATGTTGAGCTGCGAACGGAATCACCGTGGTGGTGCCGCCGAAGGCGGCGGAGACGGTGGCGCTCTCGAACGTATCGGCGTTCATGATGCCGGCGGCCGACAGCTGCTCGATATGGGCATGGCTGTCGACCCCACCGGGCAGCACCAGCTTGCCGCGCGCGTCGATCTCGCGCTTTGCGGGCGGAAGCCCGCGGCCGATGGCCGCAATGGTCTCGCCGGAGATGGCGACGTCGGCCTCGAAGACGTCTGTGGTGGTGGCGACGCGGCCGCCGCGGATGATCATGTCGTAAGCGGGTTCAGTCATGCGGCACTCCGTGATAGGCTCAAGGCACGTTCGCTAAATCTCGCAGGAAGATCATCATGTCCCGGCCGCGCATTCTCGTCATCAACCCGAACTCCAACCACAAGGTCACGCAGGGGCTGGAGGATGCGTTGAAGCCGCTCGATTTCGAGGGCGGGCCGGAAGTGGTCTGCCAGACGCTGGCCGAAGGTCCGTTCGGCATTGAAAGCCAGGCGGACGCAGACAGCGTTGCGATCCCACTGCGAAAGCTGGTCGAAAGCGACAACAGCTCGGCCGCCTTCGTCATCGCCTGCTACAGCGATCCCGGGCTGCAAGTTTGCCGGGAAGGCACCGACCGCCCCGTGTTCGGCATCGCCGAGTGCGGCGTGCTGACGGCGCTTTCCCGCGCGGAGACTTTTGGCGTCATCGCGATCGCCCAGCGTTCGATCCCGCGTCACATGCGCTATCTCAGGCAGATGGGCCTGACCGACCGCTTCTCCGGCGAGCGGCCGCTGAACATGAGCGTCGCCGAAACCGCTTCGGGCGAAGGTACGCTCGCCAAGATGATCGAGGTCGGCCGCGCGCTGCGCGACGAGGACGGTGCCCGCGCCGTCGTGATGGGCTGCGCTGGCATGGCGCGCCATCGCCGCGCGCTGGAAGACGCGCTGCGGATTCCCGTCATCGACCCGACGCAGGCGGCCGTTACCATGGCGCTGGGTACGGTGCAGTTCTCGGCTCACTAGGCGTCCTTTAGCTCTTTGGCACCCTGGCGCGCGAGCCATTGCGCATGGCTCTCGCGGACAAGGGCAAACGTGTCCCGCTGGGTGGTGTAGAGATTGCCGAACATGCGGCCGATCGGCCGATAGGCGTCGAGATCGACATACATGTTGGCGGTGTCGACAAGCCCCTCGCGGGCGTGAACCCGCAAGAGCTCGCCGACCAGGAGCTCGCGATCCGGCGAGAAGGTCAGCACGACATGGCGCCGGCATTCCAGCGCGAAGGGCGCCGCGGCGAGACGCGGCACCTTCACGTCGACGGAGGGAAGCGTCGCCAGGCCCGTCGCGGCGACCTCGCTGTCGCCGGAGGGGAAATCGACCGCGCAGTCGTTCATCGCGCCCGACAGCGCCTCGTCCACCATGTGCACCACGAACTCGCCGTCGCGATGGATGTTGCGGGTGGTGTCCTTCGGCGAGTGATCCGGCTTGTGCTGGAGCCCGAGCACGATCAGCGCCGGACTTTCGGAGAACACGTTGAAAAAGCTGAACGGCGCGGCATTCACCGCCCCGTTCTCATCCAACGTCGTCACCAGCGCGATCGGCCGCGGCACCACCACGCCGCAAAGCAGCTTGTAGCGATCGCGCGGATCGAGTTCACGCAAGGATATGCCCTTGTCAGCCATCGGCGTCACTTCTCCGGCGGGGGCACCGCGCCGGTCTGGCTGGTGATCAGACCGTAATGCTCGATGCGGCGATGCCGGGCGAAATCGAAGATCGTGGTCTTGCCGAACGTCGTGGCATCGAGGTCGCAGGGATGAACCAGAACTTCGTCATCTTCGGTCTTCGCCTCCGCGACGATCTCGCCGTTGGGATCGACGATCAGGCTGCCGCCGAACAGCGGGTGACCATCCTCGACGCCGGCCTTGGCGACCGCGACCACCCAGGTCGCGTTCTGATAGGCGCCGGCCTGCACCGAGAGGCGGTTGTGGAACAGGCGCTTCTCGACGCCCTCCTCACTCTTCTCGGCATTTACGGACGGCGTGTTGTAGCCGATCAGCACCATCTCGACGCCCTGCAGGCCCATGACGCGATAGGTCTCGGGCCAGCGGCGGTCGTTGCAGATCGCCATGCCGATGATGCCGCCGAGCTCGCGCCAGACCTTGAAGCCGAGATCGCCCGGCTCGAAATAGCGCTTCTCCAGGTGCTGGTGCGAGCGCTTGCTGTCGTATTCCACATGGCCAGGCAGATGCACCTTGCGGTATTTGCCGACGATCCTGCCGGTTCTGTCGGTCAGGATCGCGGTGTTGAAGTGGTGGCCATCGGGCGTCAGCTCGGCATAGCCGAAATTCATCGCCATTCCGTGCTGCGCCGCGCGCTCGAACAGCGGCCTGGTCGCTGCGTTCGGCATTTCGCGCTCGAACCAGATGTCGAACTCGGCGCGGTCCTCGACGTACCAGCGCGGGAAGAACGTCGTCAGCGCCAGCTCGGGATAGACGATCAGGTCGGCACCCTTGCTCTTGGCTTCGTCCATCAGCGCGATCATGCGCTTGACCACGGCCTCGCGGCTGTCGGCTTTCTGAATCGGGCCCATCTGGGCGGCGGCGACATTGACGATGCGCATCAGCGAGTTCCTGGTGATGTCTGGGGGGAAGCGTCGGCTTGCAGGATCTTCCGCGGCGCCGAGCATAACGCGGCTCCGTGCCGATATTCCAGCCAAGCAGCTTTCATGCCGTCCGCCCCCATTCGGCATCCTGCAACAGCCGCCAGTTGATCTTGTTGCTGGCGGTGCGCGGCAGGGACTCGACGAAGACGACGGCGCGCGGCGCCTTGTAGCTCGCCATCGCGCTGCGCGCCCAGCCGACGATGTCGCCCTCCGACGTCGTCGCGCGCGCGGCGTCATCGAGCACCACTAGCGCCTTTACGGTCTCACCGCGATAGCCGTCCGGCGCGGAAACGATGCAGCATTCCCGGATGGCGCGGTTCTGGTACATCGCCGCCTCGACCTCGGCCGGCCACACCTTGAAGCCGCTGACATTGATCATGCGCTTGAGGCGGTCGACGGCGAAGAAATAGCCGTCGGCATCGCGATAGCCGAGATCGCCCGTGCGCAGGAACCGCTTGCCGTCCCGTTCGATGAAGGCTTCGGCATCCGCCTCCGGCCTATTCCAGTAACCCTGCAGCACCTGCGGCCCGTGCACGATGATCTCGCCGACCACATTGTCGTCGAGCTCGATCAGGCTCTCGGGATCGATCACCCGGGCGTCGGTCTCGTGCACGGCGATGCCGAGGCACTGCCGCTTCGGCGCCGCCATCGGATTGAGGTGCGTCGGAGACATCGTCTCGGTCATGCCGTAGCCCTCGACGAAATCGAGCCCAAACCGCCCCTTCAGCCGTTCCGCGACGGCTGTCGGCATCGCCGCGCCGCCACCAGTCAGCACCTTGAGCTTCGCAAAACATTTGTCGCGGAAGCCGGCGCTGGCGAGCACATCCACGATCATGGTCGGCGCAGCGTTCCAGAACGTGACGCCATAGGTCTCGAACAAATCCGGCAGCAGATCCTTGTCCCAGCGCGCCATCAGCAGCAGCGTGGCGCCGGAGACGATGGCGGCATTCATCGAGCCCTGCATGCCCGCGACATGGAACAGCGGCATGAAGCCGGTCATCACGTCGCTGCCATTGAGCCGATACCAGCGCGCCTGCAAGACGGCGGTGAACAGCGCGCTGCGATGGGTGTGCATGCACGCCTTGGGCTTGCCTGTTGTCCCTGAGGTATAGGGCAGGATCATCAGATCCGCCGGCCCCGCCTCCATCGCACCCGGCTGCAGGCCCTGCACTATCGCGGGCGACCACGAATACCAGCCCGGCGATGACGGCGGCTCCAACGGCGCCTCGGTCACGCATGATGGCAGTGTGTAGGGCGTCGCGGCTGGAACTTCGTCGCGGTACTGCGCGACAATCGCATGCGTAATCGCCTCGCCCACCAGCGGTGCAAACACATCGCTTAGCTCGCTGCCGATGATTGCAACCCTGGCGCCGCTGTCCGCGGCGAGATGCGCGATCTCGGCGGTCTTGTTCATGGGATTGACCGGCACGATCACGGCGTTCGCCCGCATCGTCGCATAGTAAGCGATGACGTATTGCGGCGAATTCTGCAGCGCGATCATGACGCGGTCGCCGCGCTTCACGCCGCAAACGCCTTGCAGAAAGCCGGCCATGGCATCGACGCGGTCGCGCAGCTCGGCGTAGCTCAGGCTCGCCCCGTAGAACATTGTGGCCGGATGCGTTGGCCGTTCACCTGCAGCGCGCGCCAGCGCGTCGTAGAGCGTCCCCTCCGGCATCGCGAGATGCCAGGGCTCGTCCGCCGGCCAGGCCGGTGACCTCAGGGACTTTGTGTGATTCACCCGCGCTCCTCGTCGGCGATATCAAGACCGTGGTCGAGCGCGTCCAGAAGCTGGTTAGCCTCCCACTCGGAAATCACCAGTGGCGGCGCCAGGAAGAGCGAGGTCTGCTCGCCGCTGGTGCCGATCACGGCGCCGGCTTCCAGCGCGCGCTCCGCGACGCGCGAGGCGATCGGCACCTCGGTGGTGTCGGCATGCCAGCTGCGCCAATCCGGGCCATGCAGCTCCACCGTCCAGTGCAGCCCCTGCCCGGCCACGCGCTGCACGCTCGGGTGCTTTTGCGCGATTGCGAGGAGGCGGCGGGTGAACAGCTTCTCTAGATTGTGCACGTGGTCCAGAATCCTGTCCTTACTGATGACCTTCAGATAAGCGCTCACCGCCGCCATGCTGATCGGATGGCCACGCAGCGTGCCGTAGTTCTGCCAGCTCGTGCCCTTCAGCCGCTCGACGATGTCTTTGGACACCACGACAGCGGCCACGGCCGCCGCGCCGCCGCCGAGCGACTTTCCGAGCGTCACGATATCGGGCCGGCTCTGCGCGCCCTGGAACGCGAACCAGCGGCCCGCGCGGCCGGCGCCCGTGACGATCTCGTCCGCGATCCAGTACGAGCCGGCCTGCCGCGCGCGCTTTGCCACTTCATCCTGATAGGCCCCGTCGTAATAGATGCCGCCTTGCGTGTAGTCGATGATCGTCGCCGCCGTGTCCGAGAGCAGGCGCGGGGCGTCCGCGAGATATTCGCTGGGCGGGGTGTTATTGGCCGGCGCGCCATAGATCGCCCCATCCGGCGCTGGCAGGATCCGCACCGGCGCCATCGGTGCCGGTAGTTTCGAGCCGCCGGCGTGCACTGCGAGGCCACCGTGCCATTGCGGCTGCACCGTCATGCTGCGCGACAGCCCAGTGATGCCGTGATAGGCGCGCTCGCGCGTTGCCAGCGCCGAACGCTGCGTCAGCGCCTGGCAGAGCGACAGCGCCATGTCGTTGGCCTCGCTACCACTGATGCAGAAGCGCACCGCGCCGACCCAGTCCTCTTCGCCCTTGAAGGCGGCGGTCATCAGATCGTCGGCGGCCTGCTCGCGGCCAACCCAGGTCCACCCTTCATTGACGACGGGCGTATCGGCCGCGCGGCGGATCGCCTCCACCATTGCAGGATGGCGATGGCCGAGACCGCCGCCGGTGTTGCTGCCGTCGATCAGCTTGCGGCCGTCCGCAAGGTGAAAGTAGACGCCCTCGCCGCCGACCACGGCCATCGGCGCAGCCTCGCCCGCATTCAGCCCGGTTCGCAATAATCTGCTCATCGCCACTGCCTCACTCCGCCGGAACGGCGCCGTAGCCACCGCCACCGCACATCTCGATCGTGACGAGATCGCCTTGCTGCAACACGAGGTTCGACTTGCCGTCGATGGCGACGTTGGCGCCCTGCCGGACCAGCGAGATGCGGCAGGCCTTGCCGGGAGAGCCGCCCTGCATGCCCCACGGCGCCATCACCATGCGTTCGACGCAGGTGGTCAGGTGCATCGAGGGCGCCAGGATGCGGTAGGTGCGGACCGAGCCGTCACCGCCGCGATGCGCGCCCGCGCCGCCGGAATTCCGGCGGATGGCCTGCTGCTCGAGCCGGATCGCGTAACTCGCCTCGATCACCTCGACCGGCGTGTTCGAGGTGTTGGACAGATGCACGCGGGTCGCGGACGTGCCGGCCCGATCGTGCCGCGCGCCTTCGCCGCCGCCATGAACTTCATACAGCATCTTCCACGACCCGTTCGGCCGCGGCTCGGCGAAAAACAGCACGCCCGCGGTGGTCGCCCCGCCCGCCGACAGGCGCTCGGGGATCGTGTCCTGCATGGCACGGAAAATCGCATCGACGATGCGCATGGAGGTCTCGTGATTGCCGGCCGCGACCGATGCGGTCCAGCCGGGCTCGAGGATCGAGCCCGGGCGCGTGATGATGGTCAGCGGCCGCAGTGCGCCGGCATTCTGCTGCATGTCGCGTCCGCTCATGATGCGCGCGGCATAGGCGACAGCCGAGCGCGCCATGAACGGCGTCGTGTTGCAGAAATTGGAGACGCGGTCGCAGCTTCCGGAGAGATCGAAGGTCGCTTCGTCGCCGCGGATGGTGATCTTGACATGGATGCGCGCCGGCGCGTTGTTTGCGCTGCCGTCGTCGAGATAATCCTCGCCCTCATAGATGCCATCCGGCAGATCGCGCAGCGCTTCCCGCATCTCGATTTCGGAGAGGTCGTGGAGGCGCGACTGCGCCGCCATGAAGACCGCCTTGCCATGCTCGCGGCAGAGCTCGACGATGCGCTTCTCGCCGGCCTTGGTCGCCGCGATCTGGGCAAGAAGGTCGCCCTCGCAGGATTCGGCATCGCGGACATTGGCCTTGAGCAGCTGCACGATCGGCGTGTTGAGGCCGGCTGCGGTTGCGATCAGCACCGGCGGAATCCGCATCGCCTCCTGGAACGTATCGACCGCCTTGGCGAAATAGCTGCCGGGCCAGGTGCCGCCGATGTCGGGCCAATGCGCGAGGCTGACTGCAAAGGCGACGATCTCGCCGTCGAAGAAGACGGGACGCACGACCTTGACGTCGTTGAGATGATTGCCGCCGAGCGCGCCAACATTGTAGATCACGACGTCGCCGTCGTTCAGGCCATCGCGCGGCATCACCTTTAACAGCTCGGGGATGGTGTAGGCCATCGCGCCGAGGTGAATCGGGATGTCGCGGCCCTGCCCGACCAGGCCGCCGTGGCCGTCGGTGATCGCGGAGGAGAGGTCGCCGGCCTCGCGCAAGAGCGGCGAGCGCGCCGAACGCGTCATGACGAGGCTCATCTCTTCGGCCGCGGCGGAGAGCCCGTGCCTGATGACCTCGACGACGAACGGATCGAGCTTCATGCCGCCCTCCGCGTCAGGAACAAATTGCCTGATGTATCCGGCTTTGCCTGCCAGCCCGGCGGCACCACCACGGTCGACCAGGCGTCTTCGATGATGGCGGGACCATTGATGGTCTCAGTGAGCGAGGCGCGGTCGATGATCGCGGTCGCGATGTCGTGGAAGCCGTCGAACGAGCAGGTGCGCGTGCCCGTAAACACCGCCCTTGCCGCAGTCGCCGGCCGGCTGACAATTGTGGTCGACGGGCGACGCGCCTGCACCCGCACCGATTCGATGACGCAGGGCTCGCCGGTCGCATAGCCGAACAGCTCATGATGTCGCGTCAGGAAGTCCTGCTTCAGCCTGGCAACGTCGAGCGGCAGCGTGAAGGATACCGGAATGGCGTCATTCTGCGCCGCGTAGCGCATCAAGGCCGCCAGCTCGACCTGGATCTCGGCCTTCGCAACATTGTTGGCGAGAAGCGGCGCCGAGGCATCGGCAATCAGGGCCTCGATCCGTTCCGAGACGCGCGCGAGATCGATGCCGTCAAGGGCGGCGCGAAGGGTCTGCTGCTGCAGGAAGCTGAAATCGGCGGTGAGGCAGCCCAGCGCCGAGAATGCGCTCGAGGCACTGGGCACGACCACCTCCGCAATGCCGTAGAGATCGGCAAGGCCCGCGGCATGCATCGGGCCGCCGCCGCCGAAGGCCAGCAGCGTGCAATCGCGCCCGTCGATGCCGCGCTCGACCGTGACGCGGCGGAGCGCGCGGGCCATGGTCGCGTTCGCGACCTTGATGATGCCGAGCGCCGTCTCCGTCAGGCTCAGCCCGAGCGCGCGGGCAATCGGCGCGATGACGCGCTTTGCGGCCGCGATGTCGATGCCGATGCGGTCGCCAAGCTTGGTCTCGGGATTGAGATAGCCGAGCACCGCATTGGCATCGGTGATGGTCGGCTCCGTGCCGCCACGGCCATAGCAGGCCGGGCCCGGTTCGGAGCCGGCGCTCTCCGGCCCGACCGTCAGCCCGCCGGGACCGTTGCGCACGATCGATCCACCGCCGGCGCCGATCGAGTGCACCGCGAGCATCGGCTGGCGCAGCGGCTTGTCGCCGAGCATGCGGCCGTCGGTCATCTCGGCCTGGCCGTCGACGATCAGGCACACGTCCGTCGTGGTGCCGCCCATGTCGAAGGTCAGCATCCGCGCGCAGCCGAGTTGGCGCGCGATGCTGACCGACGCCGAGACGCCGGCCGCCGGGCCCGACATCGCCATCACCAGCGGACGCTGCTTCACCGCCGAAATCGGGACCATGGCGCCGGCGGAGTGAAACACCTGCAGGCCGGGCCCGATCGGCAGCCGCTGCTCCAGCTCGCTGAGATATTCCACCGCGATCGGCATCGCGGCCGCGTTGAACACGGTTGCCGAGGTTCGCTCATATTCGCGCGCCTCGGGATTGACCTCGTGCGAGAGCGAGACGTGGGCGACGACGCCCCTGAGCCGCTCGCCCAGCATCTTCTCATGCACCGGATTGGCATAGGCGTGAAGGAGTGCGACTGCGACGCTCTGCACGCCGGTCCCCTTCAGCCACGCCACCAGGCGTTCAACCTCCGCTTCCTCGAGCGCCTTCAGCACCCGCCCCTCATGATCGAGGCGCTCGGCGAGCCCAAAGCAGCGTTCAGGCGGCACCAAAGGCGGCGATTTCGGCGGAATGTCGAGCCGGTAGAGGTCTCGGCGGCGATAGCGGGCGATCTCCAGCACGTCGGCAAAGCCTTCGGTCGCGACCAGCGCCACCTTCGGCAGCCGGTTCTCGACGATCGCGTTGGTCACGCGCGTGGTGCCGTGGACGAAGCGCTTCACCTCGCTCTTGCGCAGGCCGACCGCCTCGATCGCCTCCAGCATCGCTTGCACCGGTGCGTCGGGGCGCGACGGCACCTTCGCAATTCGCGCTTCCGCGGAATCGCGCCGTATCGCGATGATGTCGGTGAAGGTGCCACCGATATCGGTGCCGACCTCCCAGTGATTGCCGGAATCGCTCATCTGCACAGTCAGCTACGCGTGACGTACGGGCCCGACGCCGGGTCCTTCCCGGCCGTCGCAACCTCGAATGCCGAACCGAGAGCGCTCATGATGCATCCCCTCTCATGCCATCGTCTGCGAGCGTGCGACAGAGCGCTGGCCTACGATAGGGCCAGAGTTGTCGCAATTCGCTGGACCAGCAAGCTGCCGGCGCAGCGCAGCGCGCCAACGGGTGCACGTTTTGGTGCAGCGGTGCCTGCACAGACAGCACGCGAGTGCACGCTGCTCCACACCGGAGACGTGCGGCGCACCACGGATTTCTCTGAGGAAATCGCGATGTCTGTTGCACCGCAATCCGAGCGACCGGTTCGGCTGTCTAATTTGCGGGCGATCAATCGGCAGCGCGGGACTTGTAATGCCTGCGAGCTATGCACGGCGGTCGGCTCAGCCTCTCTTTATTGTACGATCAGTAAGAGAGCGGATTCGATGGTGCGTTGCGAGAAGCGGCGCTGATGCAGGCTGCGATTCTCGCAAGCAGCGGAGCAGCATCTTCGACGCGCAGCCGGCCGTAGCCGAACACCAGGCCTTGCCGCGTCGGCCGTTGCAGAAAATTCTGCGCCAGCGGTTGCACGTGGATGCCGGCCCGCTTCAGAACCGCGGCCGCCTCGCGATCGCTCATCCGCGCCTGCATCGTCTCGGTGAACAGCGCCACCAGGTGCAGGCCGGTGACGGCGGAGGACACGGTCAGGTCATCCGGCATCAGCGCTGCGATCGCATCGATCAGCGCCTCGCGCCTGGCAGCATAGACCCGCCGCATTGCGCGCAAGTGGCGCAGCAGATGCCCTTCCCGCATGAATTCTGCCAAAGCGAGCTGCCCGATGCCGGAGGTGTGCACGTCGATGCGCGCGCGGCCCTTGGCGAATCCTGCGATGAAATGCCTGTTCGCGACGAGGTATCCAAGCCGCAGGTTCGGCATCATGATCTTCGAGAAGGTGCCGAAATAGATTACCCGGCCCTCGCGATCGAGCGAGCGCAGCGAGGCAATCATGCTGTCCTGGTGCCTGAACTCCGAATTGTAATCGTCCTCGATCACCCAGACGTCGTTCTTGTTCGCCCAGTCGAGCAGCTCGAGCCGCCGCTCCAGCCCCATGCTGACCCCGAGCGGATATTGATGCGACGGTGTGACCACGATCAGCCGCGCACCCGGTGCGCGCCGAATTCCCTCCGAGACGACCAGCCCCTTGTCGTCGACCGGTACAGGAACGAGCCTCGCGCCAGCCGCGGTGAGCGCCCATCGCGCTTCGACGAAGCCGGGCTCTTCGACCCAGACCTCGTCGCCGGGATCGAGGATCATCCGGCTGCAGAAATCCAGTGCCCCCGATGTGCCGGAGGTGACGACGACCTCTTCCGGCGAGCAAACGAGACCGCGCACGGAGCCGAGGAAGTTCGCGATCTCGCTCCGCAATTGCGGATGGCCTTCGGGCGGAAGATCGAGGCACTCCTGCTCTCTTGGATTTTGCCAGGCCTGGCGCAGCAGGCGCGACCATTGCTTGAACGGGAAAGTTGAAACGTCGGGCGCGCCGGGAGCGAACACGGACGGCCAATTGGTCTCGTAGTCGAGGCCGAGCAGAGATCGCCAACGCTCCGACATGTTGGCAGGCTCGGCCGCGGGCGAGGCGGCGGACGGCGGCTCCACATGCACAGCCGCAACGGCGGCCACCATGACACTGCCGCGGGGCGTCGATGCGAGATAGCCTTCGGCATAGAGCAGATCCCAGGCGGTCAGCACCACAGTGCGCGAACAGCCCAATTCGCGCGCGATCTCGCGCGATCCCAGAAATTGCGTCCCAGCCGGAAAGACCCCGCGCAGGATGCTATCGCGGATATGGGCCGCGATCTGCAAATGCAGCGGCACGGCCGAGGTCCGGTCGATATGCATTCCCGCGAGGGATACACGCTTGCTCGGGTGACGGCTGTTGTCCATGTCCCGCCCATTAGGCAATGCAGGTACCATTCACCGTCATTCCGGGGGCGCGCATTTGGCGCGCGCCCGGAACGCCACCCGCGTCTGGTCTTACGCGCTCGCCTGGGTCACGAACTTCGTGTTGAGGTACCCTTCGATCGCCTCGAGGCCGCCTTCGGAGCCGTAGCCGGAATCCTTGATGCCGCCGAACGGCACTTCCGGCAGGGCGAGACCGTGATGGTTGATCGAGACCATGCCGCTCTCGATATCCGCACCGATCGCCTGCATCGTCTTGGTCGAGGTGGTGTAGGCATAGGCGGCTAGCCCGTAAGGCAGACGGTTGGCCTCCGCGACCACCTCGTCATAGCTGCGGAAGGCGGTGATCGGCGCCAGCGGGCCGAACGGCTCCTCGTTCATGATGCGCGCATCGCGCGGCACGTCGGTGAGCACCGTCGGCTCGAAGAAGAAACCTTCGTTGCCGATGCGCTTGCCGCCGGCCTTGACCTTGGCGCCGCGCTGGACCGCGTCGGAGACGAAGCCCTCCATGGCGTCGACGCGGCGCGGATTGGCCAGCGGGCCCATGCGGGTGTCCTTGTCGAGACCATTGCCGACCTTGAGGCTCTTGGCCGCGGCGACGAACTTGTCGACGAAGGGCTCGTAGACGCTCTCGTGCACCAGGAAGCGCGTCGGCGAGACGCAGACCTGGCCGGCGTTGCGGAACTTGTTGGCCGACAGGATCTTTGCGGCGTTGTCGAGGTCGGCATCCGCGAACACGATCGCCGGCGCATGGCCACCGAGTTCCATGGTGACGCGCTTCATGTGCAACCCGGCGAGCGCGGCCAGATGCTTGCCGACCGCAGTCGAGCCGGTGAAGCTGATCTTGCGGATGATCGGGTGCGGGATGAGATATTCCGACACTTCGGCCGGCACGCCGAACACCAGCTGGACGACGCCGGGCGGAATGCCGGCATCAGCATAGGCGCGCACCAGCTCCATGCAGCTCGCCGGGGTCTCTTCCGGTCCCTTGACGATGATTGAGCAGCCGGCGGCGAGCGCGGCCGAGATCTTGCGCACCGCCTGATTGATCGGGAAATTCCAGGGCGTGAACGCCGCGACCGGACCGACGGGCTCCTTGGTCACGAGCTGGGAGACATTGCCCATCCGCGGCGGGACGATGCGGCCATAGGCGCGGCGGGCTTCCTCCGCGAACCAGTCGATGAGGTCGCCGGCCAGCATGGTCTCGCCCTGCGCTTCCACCACGGGCTTGCCCTGCTCCATGGTCATCACCGGCGCGATCTCGGCGGCGCGCGAGCGGATGATGTCGGCGGCCTTGCGCATCAGCTTGTAACGGTGGAACGGCGAGGTCTTGCGCCAGACGTCGAAGCCGGTCTTCGCCGCCTCCAGCGCACGGTCGAGGTCGGCGCGCGAGGCATGCGGGGTCTTGCCGACCGGCTGGCCGGTCGCGGGATTGAGGATGTCCTCCGACTTGCCGGACGACCCATCGGTCCACTCGCCGGCGATGAACATCTGAACTTTCGGATACATCCTTGCTGCCTCCATGGTTTCGGTCGTCGGCGAGACCAGCGTCCGCCGTTTCAAGCGGCCGCAGAGCTACACTGAAAGACAGTCGGCGAAAAGGGATCGTGATGCCGCTCCGCGCATCGCTGCTCTGCCGACCCATACGTGTCCTTTGCGGCACGCCTCAGGCTGCCAGCCATGCCCGCAAGCGCCGCCAGCCGATGACGATGCCGGTGATGGAGAACATCAGCCCGAGCGTACAGAGCCCGACAATGAGAGCGTCACGCAGCCGCGCATGAGCCAGCAGAATCGGGAAATCAAGCGTGTGCAGCGCACTGTAGAGCCAGCGATAGACGCGGCGCGACGGGTCCAGTCTTTGCAGCACCTTGCCATCGGCGGCATCGACATCGAACCAGAGATCGCCGCAGGTCGTGCGGTAGACAGGAGCCCCCGGAAGTGCGGATTGCGCCGGATAGTCGTCGTTGCCGGCGAGCAGCAACGGTGCGGCACAGCCGGCGCCAAGGCGCGCCGTCAGGTCGCCGATCTCCTGCCTATCCAGGTATGTCGCCGGTCCATCGCGCGGCGCGTCCCCTGCCCTGATCAACGCCTGACGGCCGAGACCAACCCGGTCGCGCCGATAGACATGGCCGTTGAAGGCGAACCATTCGACCTCGCGGGCCAACGGCGATATTGGCTGCGGATCGAGCGACGACGCGTCTCGCCAATCCGGGGCGGCATCGACCACGCCGGCCTCTGTCGGAGTCAGTTGCCCGCGCGAGAACAGGCGGCCGTGATCCATCGACAGCCAGCCGCTGAAGATCCAGCTCAGCACGAACACGGTCGCGACGAGACCGATGATGTGATGCAGGGCGTGCCAGCCCCGATAGGGCGACGAGAGCTGGCGTCCCCGCATTTTCACACGCACGATTCCGAGCACCGCACCAAGCAATGCCGCGATCAGGGCCAGCAGCGACAGCGTCCAGACCACGCCATCCCACAGCGCCCAGCTGCTGCGCAGAATTGTCGGATAGATCCAGTGCAGCACGCTGCCGGCCCAGTTCCACGCGCGCTCGCTGCGCGTCGTATCCAGGACGACTTCGCCGGTCAGCGACGAAACGTAGACCTCCGTTCCAGGGGCATCGCCGAGAGCGGCGCGAGACAAGGGGCGATGCCGATCAAAACCGTTCGGCACGCTCCACTGATCGTAATCCGACTGCGCGACGATCGCGGCGCGCGGCGCGTCGAGTTCGCGCTGACGTGAATAAGCTTGCACGATGGTGAGCGCGACATCGGCTGATGTCACCGACGCGTCTCCTCCATCGGAGGCGCGAACCGCTCGCGAACCTGCGGAGCCCGAGACGACGTAGACCGGTCCATCGCTCCGCTGGATCAGCCGAACACGCGTGGCATCGGCAATCCCGCTCGCCGCAACGGCGTCCGCGACCGAGATCCTCGTCCCGTCGCGATCGACCGGCACAAGTCCGGCAAATCGCTCCGCTTCCGTCAGCGACGGAAACGGGACGAAGTGCATCACGATTCCCGTCGCGAACCACATCGCGAACAGCAGGCAGAACGCGATGCCGAGCCAGCGATGCGTGAGGACGATCGCGCCCATCATGCGCTCAAGGCCTCACCATTTGAACGCGGCCGATATTTCATAGGTGCGCGGCGCGCCCAGGAGGATCTGGTCCGGATAGAACGGATCGCCCCAGATCGCGTAGCGCTTATCAGTGATGTTGCGGACACGGAAGGTCAGGCGGGCCTGGTCGACCGCATTGAACGCCGTCTTGGGGATGTCGACGAAGGCGTAGACGTCGGCCACGGTGTAAGCCTTCATCGTCACGACGTTGGCGTCGGTGTTGTAGCGGTCGCCGACATGACGGCCGGTGATGCCAAGCTCCACCGGCCATGGTGTGAAGAAGCGATACGACGCGCCGGCATTGGCGACGATACGCGGCACGTTTGGCGGCGTGTTGCCGGAGAACGAGCCGCCGGCAAGATTGTAGTCGGCATAGCGCGCATCGACATAGGCGATGTTGCCCCACAGCCGCAGCGGCTCGATTGGGCGTATCGAGGCGGCAAGCTCGACGCCTTTCGACTCCTGTCGTCCGGCGATGTTGAGTTGCATGCCGCCGGCGGCCGCATAGACGTTCTTGCGCAGGATGTCATAGGCCGAGAACGACCACTCCGCCCGATTGTCCCAGAACAGGTGCTTGACACCGGTCTCATAGGTGCGCGCGGTGGTCAGATCGAGCGGCTGGGTGGGCGAGAGCAGGAAGATGTTGTTGGCTGCGACGTCGGCGCCGGTGGCGTATTGGCTGAAGAAGGTGAGGCCGGGAACGGCCTCCCAGGTGTAGCCGATGCGCCCCGTGACCGGCGCCCAGTCTTTCGTGAACGGGAAGCCCGCCTTCACGATCCCGTTCTTGTCGGTCGAGTTGCGGTCGAGCCCGATGTGCTCGACACGAAGGCCGCCGATCAGCGCGAAGCTGCGCGTCAGCTTGAGCCGGTCCTCGAATGACAGCGCCTCGTTGTCGATGCGCGCGGTCTGCTGCTGTGTCGTGAGCAAGCCGTAGAAACCGCGGTTGGGGTCGACCAGCGAAACGGAATCGCCGGGAAAGTTTGCCGCACCGAGCCTGACGAAATCGAGATAGCTCGACGACAGCGTCGTCACGAGCCGATTGTCGAAGCCCGCAATATTTGTATCCCAGATCAGGTCGGTGATGTTGCCGACCAGTCGCTGACTGTGGGCGACATAGAAACGCTCGCGATCGACCAGGTTCGTGGTGGAATTGAACGCCTCGATCTCGTTATTGAACCAGGTCCGTTCCGCGCCATAGCCATAGGCCTGACTTTTCAGCGTGAGGTCAGGCGCGAGCTTCAGCTCGAAGCCGCCACGCAGCCACACTTCCTGCGCCACGTTGCGGTTATCGAGAACGTTGTAATTGGTGTTGAAGGTGCGGTCGTCGATGGTGACGGCACCGAGATTGGTTCCGTTGTAATTCGAGACGTAATTGCCGGAGACGATCCCCGTCGTCGCATGCGAACCGCTGAAGGTGATCGGCACCAGCGGCGCGCCCCAATAGGCCTTCGAGCGGTCTTCGCGATATTCGACCGCACCCCAGATCCTGAGGCTGTCGGAAACACGGTAGTTGAGCTGGCTGGACGTGCCGAACGTCTTGACATTGGTGTCATCGGCAAAGCCGTTGAGGGCGGAACGGCTGATGTCGAAGCGATAGTCCAGGCCCTGCACATTGGTGCTGCCGCCGGAGCCGTAATGGGCACGGAACGAATTCAGCGAGTCCCAGGAGAAATCGGCCTCGTTGCGGACAGCTCCGGTGTGGGGCTGCTTGGTGACGAAGTTGATGACACCGCCCGCGGCGCCCTCGCCCGAGATCAGCGAGGCCGGGCCCTTGAGGAATTCCACCGCCTCCAGATTGGCGGTATCCACGATCCGCGAGGTCATGTTCTGCGGACCCATCTTGATGCCGTTGTAGAGCGTGTTGATCTGGCTGTTGGTGAAGCCGCGCATCGAGAAGGCGGAAGGTTCGGCGGGGTTGTCGCCGGAGGTGACGCCGGCGGCGCCCTGCGCCACCTCGGACACGGTGCGATAGCCCTGCTCGCGCATGGTTTCGGCGGAGACAACTTCGACGGTCGCGGGAGTCTGCCGCACCGTCAGGCCGAGCCGCGAGGCGCTTTCGGCAACGGCGTTGGAGTTGAGCGGCGTCTGCACCGTCGAATCCGGCGTGACGGGTCTTGGCGCTGCGGATACAGCCGCAGGCCTGCGCGCTGCCGCGCGGCGCGCGCTCTGCGCCGTTCCTGCTGCCGGTTTGGCCGGCTTGCGGGCCTGGGCGGGCGACACCTCGATGGGCGGCAGCGGCTCTCGGGCCTGCTGCGCCAGAGCGGCAGGCGGAGCAAGAGCGGCGAAGGACGTGAACGCGGCGGAGGCAAGCAGGACGCGGCGCGGTCGTGCGATACGGATGGAAGACACAGGTCAAAACCTCGGTATGACGTCAGTGGCACGTCACAGCGAACGAGGTCTCACCTTTGGCCTTGCAGCCGTCCGATGAAGCCGAATGTCTGTACTCCCCGACCGACATCTTCGCGTGTGACCACGGCTGACGGCAGGTCTCCTGGCTCGCGGGTCGTGACCGCTTCGTCGCCTTCCCGGGACCGAGGACCCAGTGGCTCGTGACGAAGGATTCACCGCTTACAGTTGCGGGGGCAGCCGCGGCATTGGGGACATTTTCCCCGCACCGCATTCCCTTTTCATTCCCTCTCGGGAAAACCGTCATGAGCATCTAGGATTACCGCCAAGACAGAGTCAATGTGCCAGTTGCGGCGTTGTGGCAACAGCAACCAACTTCCTTGGAGATGAGCATGGAAGGCGAGACCTTCCTCTGGTTGATCAGGCATGCGGCCGTCGCGGGCGTGACCGGGACGATCCATGCGGCTGATGCGCGGGCCGACCTCGGCGATTACGCGGCATTGGCGGCCCTAAGGCGGCTGTTGCCCACGGATGTCGCCGGCTATGCCAGCCCGTCGCGGCGCACGGTCGAGACGGCGCGCGCCCTGGGACTCGAACCGGAGCTGATCAGCGAGTTTCGCGAGCAGGATTTCGGCGACTGGACCGGTCATCGGCATGACGAGCTCGCCGCGACCGGCGGCGAGGCCTACGCGCAGGTCTGGCGCGATCCGGCGCACGGACGGCCGCCGAACGGCGAGAGCTTTGCGGATCAGGTCGCCCGCGTCCGCCTGGGCCTGGCGCAGATTGGCGCAGGCTCCGCGGCGCTGGTCGTTCATTCCGGCACCATTCGTGCCACGCTCTGCATCGCGCTCGATCTCACACCGGACGCCGCGCTGCGCTTCGTGATAGATCCGCTGTCGCTGACCCGGATCGACCGGCTGGCGGGCGGTTGGCGCGTCGTCTGCGTGAATCAGCGAGTTAGCTAGGCCGATCCGGCACATTGGCCTGCGCGAACGTCGCCATGCCATTGTGAAGTGCGCACGCCGAGCGGACCAGCGGCAGCGCGATCGCGGCACCCGATCCCTCGCCGAGCCTGAGATCGAGGCTGATCAGCGGCTGCACATTCAGCGCGCGCAACACCAGCCGATGTCCCTGCTCCGCCGATTGATGCGAAGGTAACAAGAACGGCTGGCAGGACGGGTTGAGGCGCGCCGCCGCCAGCGCCGCCACCGAGACGATGAAGCCGTCGATCAACACGGGGATGCGGCGTTGCGCGGCCGTGATGATCGCGCCCGAGATCGCCGCGATCTCAAAGCCGCCGACCGCGCACAGGATCTTCTCGACCGACGCTCCGGCGACGCCGTGGCGCGCGATCGCCGCATCGATCACCCGCGCCTTGTGCGCGCGGCCGGCCGCATCGACGCCGGTGCCGCTGCCCGCGATCTCGTCGGCACTCACACCGAGCAGGCTCGCAGCAATCGCCGCCGATACCGTGGTGTTACCGATGCCCATCTCGCCGAAGATCAGCAGATCGGGTTGACTGGCCCCGGCGCGCGCCACCGCGCGCTGGCCGGCCTCGAAGGCGAAGGCCAATTCCGTGGGCGTGAGCGCGGCCTCGACACTGAAATCGCGGGTGCCGCTGCGCGGCTTGTCGGTGACGATTCCCGCGATCTGCGCCTCGGCCAGCGTGCCGGCGTCGACCACCTCGAGGCTCGAACCCAGCTCGCGCGCCAGCACCGAGATCGCGGCGCCGCCGGCAGAAAAATTCGTCATCATCGCGATGGTGACGGCTTGCGGATAGGCCGACACGCCCTGCGCGACGATGCCGTGGTCGCCGGCGAAGATGATGATCGGCACCCGCGCGGCGCGCGGCTGCTCGGTAGCCTGCAGGCCCGCAAGCTCGATTGCGAGCTGCTCGAGCCGGCCGAGCGCGCCGGTCGGCTTCGTCAGTTGCGCCTGCCGCGCAATGGCCGCCTCGCGATGAACCGCGGAGACCTCGGGGCAGTTCTGGGTAACCCATTCGGGAAGCATGCTGCTCAACGCCTGCGTTTGATGATGTAGCTGTCCATGATCCAGCCGTGCCGCTCGCGTGCCTCCTCCCGCACGGCGGCAATGCGCGCGCCCAGTTCAGCCAGCGCGCCGAACATGAGGATCTGATCGGGCATGCCAAGATAGGCTCCCCACCAGATGTGAAGTCCGGCCGGATCGAGCGACTGGAACGCCGTGCCGCCATCGAGCATCACGACGACGGTGTCGACGCCCTGCGGCCAGCCGCCTTCGCGCAAGCGCCGCCCTGTCGTGACCAGGAACGGCTCGCCGATGTCGTTGATCGGCAGCGCATGCGCCGCGCACAGCGCCTGAATCGAGGTGATGCCTGGCACAACTTCGATCTTCGGCAATGGATCGAGCCGCCGCGCAATGCGCAGCGAAGAATCATAGAGCGAAGGATCGCCCCAGATCAGCAGCGCGACCTTGCCCTCATCTTCGAGATGCCCAGCGATCGTCTGCGACCAAATCGCGGCCACCGCATCGTGCCAATCGTCGACGCCCTTGCGGTAGTCCGCCTCGGTCGCATCGCGCACGGGAAGATCGAATTCGGCGATGCGCGTCGTTTTGTTGGTGAGCACACCGGCGCAGATCGTTCGCCTGAGATCGGCGAGATCGGATTTCGCAGTCCCCTTGCGCGGGATCAGGATGAGATCGGCGGCGTTGATGGCGTCAACGGCGGCGCGCGTGAGCTGCGCGGGATCGCCGCAACCGATGCCGATCAGGGAGAGCGTTAGCATCGCGAGCGCGATGGGCGGCCACACCGGCCGCCCATCGCTGATCTCTTACGCCGCGTTGTGCAGGCGCGGGGTGACGAGGCCGGGCGCGGTGACGCCGCGCAGCGACTTCGCCAGCGCCAGCACCGCGAGATCGGCGAGCGGTTCGATCACGATCACCAGCGCATAAGCGGCAGCGAACGTCCCGACGCTGGCGAGGTTGCTGATCGCAAAGCCGGAGCCATAGAGCGCCCAGAACGCCACCCATGCGATCACGCCGGCCTGGTAGGTCGTCGAAAGCGCCAGCGCCTGACCGTATTTCAAATCGACATAGGCGGTGTTGCGAGGGATGATCCGCGTGGCGATCGCCTGGATCGCGAACAGCGGCACCAGCAGCGTGGTGACGTTCATGCCGTATTGCGGCAGATCGACTGGCTCCAGCAGCACGCCCTGAAGCAGCAGGCCAAATGCAAGGCCGAAGGCGGCGGGCGCAGCACCAAAGAGCAGGAACAAGGTCGAGCCGAGGATGAAGTGCACCTCTGATACCCCAACCGGAAAGTGCGGCAGGATCTCGAAGAAGACGAAGACGAGAGCGGTGGTGGCCAGTGTCCGCGCCGCGAACGAGCCGGCGCCCTGCTCGCGCACGGTCTCGACCGCGAGCTTCAAGGCAACGCCGCCTGCGGCGATGCCGGTTGCGTAACTCAACACGAGCTTGGCGCCCGTCACGATCCCGGGTTCGATATGCATGGCTCAATTCCTTTCCGCCGTCACACCCGACGGCCTTGGCCTCAATACGTGCACGGCCGGTCTCCTGGCTCGCGGTTCACTGGGTTCTCCGGCCTTCCCGGACCTTGCGGTCCAGTGGCGGTTCGGAGGCCCTCACCGCTTACAGTCGCGGGGGCGGCTGGGGTTTTGGGCGCCGCAACTGGGTCCGCCCATCCCCATTCCCGATTATGCTCCGGCGCTTTGCGCCGCGTCGAGCACCATGCCGCTCTTGTGTGCCCCTTTCGTATCGCGGGCGTCAAGGGGCGAACCGCTGCCGGAGCCGTCATGCCGGATATTCTCCCGCCAGCGCGCCGAACAGGATGACGGCCGCAGTGGAAGCGGCGCCGCCGCGCCCAAGCTGTTCGGCGAGCTCGGCAATCGTGGTGCGGACCAGCCGTTCGTCGGGACGCCCGAGAGATTCGGCGAACAGCGCCGGAGTGCTGGGAGCGAGGCCGTGCGCGATCAATTTTGCGGCAAGCGCCGGAAAGGTGCGCCGGCCCATATAGACCACGGTCGTGGCCTCGGGATCGGCCAGTGCCGCCCAATTCAGATTGGGCGGCAGCTCGCCCGTGACGTCAGCGCCGGTGATGAACTGCACCCGGCGGGAGGTATACCGGCGGGTCAGGGGAATGCCGGCCTGGGCGGCGGCGACACAGGCGGAGGTGACGCCGGGAACGATCTCGTAGCCGATGCCGGCCTCGCGCAGCGTCTCGATCTCCTCCTCCAGCCGGCCGAAAATGCCGGCATCGCCGGACTTGAGCCGCACCACGCGCGCGCCGGTTGCGGCATAGTCGACCAGGAGACGGTTGACGTGGTGCTGCTTGGTCGAAGGACGCCCGGCCCGCTTTCCCACCGCGACGAGATTGGCGCCGGGCCGTGCGAGATCGAGGATCGCGCCGGAGGCAAGATCGTCATAAAGCACGACGTCGGCCTCGCGCAGCCGCGTGGCGCCCTTCACCGTGAGGAGCTCGGGATCGCCCGGACCGGCGGAAACGAAAGAGACAAAACCGCTCACCGGTCCTCCGCGATCAGATGGAAGAACGTGCCGGTGGCATGGCCACGGCGCGAGCCGGTTTCGGCAATGACCGCGCCGGTGGCATCGTGCACGACCGCGAGCGGCGTATCGCGCTGGGCGAGGATGGTCGAATAGTGGAACTCGTGGCCGCGCAGGCGCGCGCCAGGCTGATGCCCCGGCATCGGCGCAGCCAGTTCAGCAAGACGATAGCCGAGATGCATGCGGCGCTTGGCAAAGCTGGTCTCGAGGCCAAGCAGCCCCGCCATCTCATGGCTGATACCGTCGGCGTCGGTCAGGCCTGCGCCCAGCACCATATAGCCTCCGCATTCGCCATGCACCGGCCGCGTCTCGGCGAAAGCGCGCAAGCCGCTGCGAAAGCGCGCATTGGCCGCGATCTTTCCTGCATGAAGCTCGGGATAGCCGCCGGGCAGCCAGCACACGTTGGCGCTCGCATCGGGCGCTTCATCGGCCAGCGGCGAGAACGGCACGATCTCGGCGCCCGCGGCGCGCCAAGCTTCCAGCATATGCGGATAGACGAAGGAGAACGCCGCATCGCGCGCCAGCGCGATGCGCTGGCCGGGCGGCGTCACGTTCAATCCGTTCGCCGCAGCTTGCGGCGACCATTGGCCTGCCGAGTGGAGCACCGCATCGAGATCGACGTGCTCGGCGACAAAGCGCGCGGCCTCGTCGATCAGCTTGCCGATCTCGGCCTGCTCCTCGGCCTGCACGAGACCGAGATGCCGCTTCGGCAGGCTGATCTCGGCATGGCGCGGCAGCGCGCCGAACACTTTGATACCGGCCTCGTTCAGCGCGCGCCGCACCAGATCCTCATGGCGCGGGCTGGCGACGCGATTGAGCACGACGCCCGCAAGGCGCACGCCGGCGCGGTAATCGCGAAGGCCGGCGGCGATCGCCGCCGCAGTCTGCGCCTGGCCGGAGGGATCGATCACCAAAACCACCGGCCAACCCAGCATCTCCGCGATATCAGCGGTCGCTCCCGTGCCGGAGACACCGCGCGCGGCGACACCGTCGAACAGGCCCATCGATCCCTCGGCGAGCACGACATCTGCATCGCCGCCACGGCTGACGAGATGCGCGATGGTGCTGCGATCCATCGCCCAGCTGTCGACGTTGACCGAGGCGCGTTCCGTGGCCGCGGCGTGGAAGGCGGGATCGATATAGTCGGGGCCGCTCTTGAAGCACTGCACGTTCAAGCCGCGCTTGCGCCAGGCGCGGGCGAGCGCCAGCGTCAGCGTCGTCTTGCCGACGCCGGAGGCCGGCGCGGAGATGACAAGGCTCGCCGGCATCACGACGCCTCCGGAAAGCGCGGCTCGGCACCGACCGGCCGGTAGCGGCGGTCGTAGTCGGCGGCATAGAGGCGGCTCTCGTCAAAATCGGCAGCGCCAAGCGTCTTGCCGACCAGGATCAGCGCCGTGCGCTCCATCTCGCCACCCACGAACGCACCGAGCGTTGCAAGCGTCGCGCGCACGATGCGCTGCTCCGGCCAGCTCGCGCGCCAGACGATCGCGACCGGGCAATCCGCGCCGTAATGCGGCGTCAGCTCGGCGACGACCTGGTCGAGCAGATGGATCGACAGGTGGATCGCGAGCACCGCGCCGGTCGCAGCGAACGCGGCGAGCTTCTCGCCCTCGGGCATCGCGCTGGCACGGCCCGGCGTGCGCGTCAGCACGACCGTCTGAGCAAGACCGGGCAGCGTCAGCTCAGCCTCCAGCGCGGCCGCGGCAGCCGAGAACGAGGGAACGCCGGGTGTCACCGAGTAGGGAATCCCGAGCGCACGCAAACGGCGGAGCTGCTCGCCCATCGCCGACCAGATTGAGAGATCGCCGGAATGCAGCCGCGCGACATCCAGGCCTGCCGCATGCGCGGCTGCGATCTCGGCGATGATCTCGTCGAGCGACATTGGCGCGGTGTTGACGATACGTGCGCCGGGCGGGCAATGCGCCAACACGCCCTCCGGCACCAGCGAGCCGGCATAGAGACAAACCGGACTGGCCGCGATCAGGTCGCGGCCGCGCAACGTCAGCAGATCGGGTGCGCCCGGCCCGGCACCGATGAAATGCACCGTCATGGGCCGTCTCCTTCGGCAATCGCGGCGGTCGCGGTGCGATCCTGCGAGACAACCCGTGCTGCAATCAACCGCGCGCGCGGACCGGCGACCGCGAGCGCAGCAGCCTCGGCTACAGATCCGGTGCCAAATTTCTCCGCGATGAGCTTCGATTGCGTGGGCGTGTCGATGCCGGCCAGTGTCGCGACCGGAACGGCCCTGATCGGCACGCCGCATTCGCGTGCGAGCTGCTTCAGCGCCTCGGTATCGGCCTTGTCGCTGACGGTTGCCATCGCCGCAAGCCCTTCCGTACCGCCGGTAGCGAGCAGCGCTTCGCGCAGCGAAGCCAGCGTCACATCGCGCTTGAAGCCGAGTCCGGCGACCTTCATCGAACCACACTCCACTGCACCACGGGGCGTGCTGCCTCCCAAGACCGATAGCGGCCGAGCGGGGCGGCATGCGAAATTTCGGCCCGCATCAGTTCGCCGCCGTGACGCTGATGCAGCTCGCCGAGCAGCGCTTCCGTCTCCAGCGTGACCGAATGTGCGACGAGCCGTGCTCCAGGCGAAAGCCGCGTCCAGATCGCATCAAATAACACTTCGTCGAGACCACCGCCAATGAAGACGGCATCCGGCGCTTCCAACCCGGCAAGAGCTTCCGGTGCCCTGCCCGTGACGACTGTGATCCGATGCGCCAGACCGAATGCGGCTGCATTCTTGCGGATGTTCGCGGCGCGATCCTCGCGCGCTTCGACTGCACTTGCCCTCCCACCACACAGCGCCCACTCCACGGAGATCGAGCCTGAACCAGCGCCGATATCCCACAGCCGCTCGCCGGCACGCGGCGCCAGCGCCGAGAGCGCAAGCGCGCGCACCGGCCGCTTGGTGATCTGGCCGTCGTGAACGAAGAGGTCGTCCGGCAGGCCCGAGCTGCGAGCAATGCCATGTGCGCCCCTCGCCTCCACGGCTACTGCCACTGGGTTTCCCGTGAGACCACCAGAATAATCCTTAGCGCGATACTCCCTGACACTTTCGCGCGACCCGCCGAGCGCGGCGAGAGTCCAGAATGTCGAGGAGCCCCAGCCGCGTTCCGTCAGCCATTTCGCAAGATCGCTGCCGGCCTTGCCATCGCGTACCAGGCAAATGATGCGCGCACCGCGCGCAAGATAAGGAACCAGACGTTCGAACGGGGCAGCGTGCAGGGCGAGGCAAATGGTGGACTCCAGACGCCACCCCAGCTGCGCGGCCGCAAGCGAGAAGGTCGAAGGTGCGGGATGCGCGATCCATTCGCCGCTATCGAGCTTCTCGGCGAGGCTTGCGCCAGCGCCATGCCAGAACGGATCGCCAGAGGCGAGCACCACCGTCGGCCTGCCGCGACAGCTCAGAACGACATTGGCATCGAACGGCACCGGCCACGGACGGCCGCGGCTGCCAATTTCGGCAAGCGCAAGATGGCGCTCGCCGCCGAACACGGTTTCGGCCCTGGCAAGCGCCTTTCGGCTTGCCTCCGACAGGCTGGCAAGGCCATCTTCCCCGATACCGATGATGGTCAGCCAGGGATCAGACATGATTCGCGCCCTCATTCTGGGCGGAACGGCCGATGCGAGCCTGCTCGCAGCGGAGATCGCGCGCGCCGGCATCGACGCCGTCTATTCCTATGGCGGCCGCACCCGCGCGCCCGCCGATCAGCCGCTGGCGACGCGCATCGGCGGTTTCGGCGGCGTGAGCGGACTTGCGGATTACATCCGCGCCGAAGGCATCACGCATGTGATCGATGCGACGCATCCCTTCGCGGCCGAGATGAGCCGCAACGCGGTCGACGCCTGCACCCAGACGGGCACGCCGTTGCTTGCGCTGGAGCGCGCGCCCTGGATCAAGGCATCCGCCGACACCTGGATCGAGGTGACGGATGTCGACACTGCCGTCTCCGCACTGCCCGACGCCCCGGCAAACGTGTTCCTCGCCATCGGCCGCCAGCACATCGCGCCATTCGCGACGAAGCCGCAGCACGCCTACACGCTGCGCTTCGTCGATCCGCCCGACGCGCCCCTGCCCTTCGCGGCCGATGTGATCGTGTCGCGTGGACCGTTCACGCTTCATAGTGAGCTGGCGATGATGCGCACACGCGGCATCGCCTGGATCGTTGCCCGCAATTCCGGCGGCGACGGCGCACGCGCGAAGATCGACGCGGCGCGCATGCTCGGCCTGCCCGTGATCATGATCTCGCGACCAGAGCTGCCCGAGCGCCGACGGGCCGAGCGCGTCGCTGACGTGATGCAGTGGCTCGGTCATTCTGCCCGCCTCGGCGCATAGACCCAGCGGCCGAGGCGGCGCGTCTGCGAGTTGCCGAGGATCACCAGTGTGCGCATGTCGGCCATCTCGGGCGTCGCCTGGTTCAGCGTCACGATCTCGATCTTTTCATCGGCCGCGCTGATCGCGCGCGCGAAAATCACGAGACGCTCGCCGCAGCCGGCCTCGCGAAGCAGCGCAAGCGCACGGCCGAATCCTTCCGGGCGGCTGGCCGAGCGCGGGTTGTACATCGCGATGGCAAAATCGGCTTCCGCCGCGAGGCGCAGGCGTTTCTCGATCACCGCCCACGGCTTGAGATTGTCGGAGAGGTTGATCGCGCAGAAATCATGGCCGAGCGGCGCGCCGGCACGCGCGGCGGCCGCCAGCATCGCGGTGACGCCGGGCAGCACACGGATCGAAAGCTCACGAAATTCCGGCGCCTGCTCGAGTGCCTCGAACACGGCGGATGCCATCGCGAACACGCCGGGATCGCCAGAAGAGACGACGACGACCTGGCCGCCTTCGGCGGCAAGCCGCAGGGCTTCGCTCGCGCGTTGCAGCTCTTCGCGATTGTCGGATGGATGCAGGGTGAGCCCAGGCCGCGGCGGCACGCGCGCGACATAGGACGCATAGCCCAGAATGTCGGTCGCGGTGGCCAACGCAGCGGTGACCTCGGGCGTCACCAGCGCGTCGCTGCCGGGGCCGAGGCCCGCGATGGTCAGGGTGCCCGTCATTCGGCGGCGTCCAGATGCCGGCCCTTGCCGTGCACGAGCACGATCGCGAAATAGGGACAGTCGGCCGCATCGATCTCGGCGAGCCGCACCACGCGCTCGCCTGGCATGGTGCCACGCTCAACCAGCCAGGCATCGGCGAGCCGCCCGGCGGAGCTGAGCGCCCGGCGCACCTTTGCCAGGTTGCGGCCGGTCTTCATGACGACCAGTGCATCGGAATCGCGCATGCGCCGTTCGAGCTCGGCCTCGGGGAGCGTCCCCATCAGCACCGTCGTCACGTCGTCGCCGAGCGCGATCGGCTGCCCGACGCCGTTCCAGCAGCCGACCATGCCGGGAATGCCGGCGATCACCTCGATCTCGACGCGGCCTTGCAGGCGCGTGTGGAGGTGCATGAAGGAGCCGTAGAAGTAGGGATCGCCCTCGCACAGCACGACGATGTCGACGGCGCGCGCAAGCCGCGCCAGGCGCTCGGCCCACTCGTCGTAGAAGCCTGCGAGCAGCTGGACGTATTCCGCGCTGTCGAAAGCAATCTCGGTCGTAACCGGATATTCCATTGGATATTCGGTAACGCCGCTCGCGAGCATGCCCTCGACGATGCGGCGCGCCTGACCGAGCCTGCCCTTCTTGCGAAAATAGGCGACGTGGCTGGCGCCCCGCACCGTACGATCGGCACGCACGCTCATCAGATCAGGATCGCCGGGGCCGAGACCGCAGCAGATGATGCGTCCCATGGCTATTCGCTCCGGCTTGCCAGCGCGTTCACGGCAGCAACCGTGATGGCGGAGCCGCCGAGGCGGCCTTCGACGGTGAGCGCCGGTGCCGGCGGATCGGCCATCAGCGCGGCCTTGGATTCGGCCGCGCCGACGAAGCCGACCGGACAGCCGATGATCGCAGCCGGCCGCGGGCAGTCGCGATCCTCCAGCATGTTGAGCAGATGAAACAGCGCGGTCGGTGCATTGCCGATCGCGACGATCGCGCCATCGAGGTGCGGTCTCCACAGTTCCAGCGCGGCGGCCGAGCGCGTGTTGCGCATGGACTGTGCCAGCGCGGGCACGGCGGGATCGCCGAGCGTGCAGATCACGGCATTGGCGGCGGGTAGTCTTGCCCGCGTAATGCCTTCGGACACCATGCGCGCGTCGCACAGGATCGGCGCGCCCTTCTGCAAGGCCGCGCGCGCGGCAATCGCCATATCAGGGGTGAAGCGGATATGCGCCTCGAGGCCGACCATGCCGGCGGCATGGATCATCCGCACCACCACCTGCTCCTCGTCCGGCGCGAAGCGGGCGAGATCGGCCTCGGCCCGGATGGTGGCAAAGGATTGCCGGTAGATCACAGCGCCGTCGGTCTCGTAGGTGTGCGGCATCAGTTCCCTCCGACCAGGATGGAGGGATCGCTGACGATGTCGGCGCCGTTCAACCCGCGCAGCACCGGCGCGTCGCGGGTCGAGCCGTCGCGGACGAGATCGAACCCGGCACGCGTCGCAATCAGGGTAACCGCAGCCGCGCCGGAATGGGCGCAGCCCTTGCCGCAGCCGGAGACATGGAGCCGCGCGTCGGCGGGGATGCGCGGCGCGAGCGCCGCGGCCAGCGCGCGCGTATCGGCATGGGCCTCGCGGCAGCGCGGCGCGCCGCTGCAGGCGATGACGCGTAGGGCCGGATCGAACGGCTCGGTGATGAGCCCCGTCCCGCTCGGCATCTCGCGCTTGCCTTCGCTCAGCACCATCCGCCACGGGGTCATGCGCAGCGCATGGCCGCAAGCAGAGAATTGATGCAGCGTCGCGTGCAGCATCTGCCCGAACGCCACCCCGACCATTGCACCTTGCGGATAGTGTCCCGGCCGCACCGCGGCCATCACCGGCGCTGGCTCGGTCTCGCCGCGCAACGATTGAGGCAACACGGCGCCGGATGCGATGTGGGCTGCCATGCGCCCTCGCCCGCCGTTTGCACCGCCGGAGATGATGAACCAGCTTGCGAGCGCCAGCGCCGCGCTCACGGCCTGTCCGCGTTCAACGGAACGACCGAGCTTGGCGCCATCGGCCCGCACCAGGAGACCGCCCGAGCGGTCGCGCTCGATGCGGATGTCGGCGGAATCGCCAGCGAGAACACGCGACCGCCCGTCATCGATGGCGAAGCCGAACTTGGTGGGAAGCGCCAGGCCAGAATCGGCAAGCGCCTCCTCGAGCTCCGCGGCGAGCGACTGCGTTTCGTCGCCGTTGCTCCAGAATGGCGTCACCAGGATGTTGCGCCTGGCTTCGATGTCGGCGTCGGGATCGAGCAGTGCCAATCGCGCAAGACCATCGAGCAACGGCCGATGGCCGTCCTCATTCACGCCCCTGATCTGCAGATTGGCCCGGCTCGTGACGTCGATCAGACCATTGCCGAAGCGCTCGGCGAGTTCCGCAAGCCCGGAGATTTGCGGCGCTTCAAGGCGCCCACCGAACGGGCGCACGCGCACCACGAGCCCGTCGCCCGATTGCATCGGGCGCAGCGCGCCCGGACACCAACCCTTGACCGTGGTCGCGCTCATGAGGCCTCCCGCAGCGCCGCTGCAATCGAATTGCGGCGGGTTCGCCAGAGCGAGGCTTCGTGCAGGCGCGTGAAGCAGGTTTCCATTGCGGCGAGTGCGGACGGATTTTCGCGCGCCATGAAGGCGCGGACGTCGTCGTTGCCGAGTGTCGTGTCGTAATAGAGGTCGAACAGATGCGGCGGCACGGCGCCGGCGAGATGTGCGAAGGCGGCCATGTGCTCCAGCGTCGCGGTGATCTCGGCGGCGCCGCGGAGACCGTGGCGCATCATGCCGGCGATCCAGGCCGGATTGGCCGCGCGTGCGCGAACGACGCGCGAGATCTCCTCCGTCAGCGTGCGCGCATGCGGTTCGCCGGGCCGCGTCGCATCGAGGTGATAGAGCGACGGCGCGCCTGCCCCGAGATGCGCGGCTGCTGCGGCGATGCCTGCCTCATGCGCGGCATAATCGGTGGCCAGCAGCAGATCGGTTTCGGGCAAGTCCTGGACGTGGACAAAAGCGTCGGCGGACGCGAGACGCTGTTCGATACCTTCGCGATCCGGCTGCATCGCGCCATCGGCAGAGAACGCCCAGGACGACGCCGACAGCCACGCTTCGCCTGCGGCCTCGCGCGTCTCCGGCGTGAAGGCATCCGGGATCGCCGAGAGGCCGACGCCGTAGTGTCCGGGCCGCGGCGCGAACACGCGGGACGCACGCTGGCGATAGGGATTCTCATCGCCCTCGTCCTCGCGCGCGGCGAGCGCCTCGGCGGCGGCTTCGAACAATTGCGCGAGCCCTGCGAAGACATCGCGGAACAGGCCGGATACCCGCAGGGTGACGTCGATGCGCGGACGGCCGAGCTCGGCCGGGGCGATGATGTCGTAACCGGTGACGCGGCCGGACGCATGATCCCAGCGCGGCGCAAGGCCGGCCAGATGCAGCGCCATCGCGAACTCTTCGCCTGCGGTGCGCATCGTCGCCGAGCCCCAGAGATCGACGACAAGGCCCTTCGGCCAGTCGCCGTGATCCTGCAAGTGACGGCGCAGCAGCTCTTCGGCGAGTTTTATCCCCTCCGCATGCGCCGACGGTGTCGGCACCGCACGCGGGTCGACGGCGAAGAGGTTGCGCCCTGTCGGCAGCACATCCTGACGCCCGCGATACGGGGAGCCCGACGGCCCGGGGGCAACGCGTTTGCCGGCGAGCACGGAACGCAATGCGTCCCGCTCCTGATCGCCGCACGTGCCGCGGCCGAACACATGCAGCCCGTCGCCGAACTGGCTCTCCTTGAGGTCGCAGACGAAGCGGTCGATCCGTGGAATCGCTTCGGCCGGTGCGGCCGATGCATCGAGGCCGAGATCGTGTTCGAGGCCCGCCGCGCGCGCTTCATCGCGGATCGCCGCAATCAGGCGCTGGCGACGGGCGGGATCGAGACCGTCAGCGGTCGAATATTCGTCGAGCAGCCGTTCGAGCCGACGAAGCCCCTCCGGCACCGCTGATGTCTCAAGCGGCGGTGGCAAATGGCCGATGGTGACCGCGCCGATGCGCCGCTTGGCCTGCGCGGCCTCGCCGGGATCGTTGACGATGAAGGGATAGATGACGGGGAGATCGCCGATCAGCGCTTCCGGCCAGCACGCTTGCGACAGCGCCACGGATTTGCCGGGCAGCCATTCCAGCGTGCCATGTGCGCCCATATGCACGATGGCATCGCAGCCTTGCTGCCTGAGCCAGAGATAGAATGCGACATAGGCGTGGCGCGGCGTGCGGGCGAGATCGTGATAATCGGCATCGCGCGAGGCCGCGTCGCCGCGCTCGGGCTGGACTGCGATGACCGACCGGCCGCACGCCATGCTGGCGAAATGGAATAGGCCGTCGCAGCAGCTCGGATCATCCTCCGGCGCGCCCCAGGCTTGCGCTAGATCGTCCTGCAAGGATTGCGGTAGGCGCGACAGCCCCGTGCGATATTCGGCGACGCTCCAGGTCAAGCTCTGCGTCAATAGTTTTGCGCCGAGCGCATCGACCGGCGCAACGTCGAAGCCGACCGCCGCGAGATCGGAGATCAACGCCTCGACCGACGCCAGCGCGTCGAGCCCGACGGCGTGCGCGATCTGATGCGGCCGGCCCGGATAGTTCGAGAGGACGATCGCCAGCCGCTTCTCGCCGGGCGGCTTCTCCGCAAGACGCCGCGAGGCCGCGACGCGCGCGGCAACGGCGTTGACACGCTCCTCATCCGGCCTGTGCGCCAGATGCGCAAACTGCAAATCCGGATCGCGCATCCCGGCCGATTTGAAGCTCACCACGCCGGCGAAAAGGCGGCCGTCTACTTCCGGCAGCACCACATGCATCGCGAGATCGCCGGGCGACAGGCCACGCAGTGATTCCGCCCAATCCTCGCGCCGCGCCGTCGAGAGTGCGACCTGGAACACCGGACAGGACGCGGCATCGAATGGCGTCGTGCCGTCGTCGCCAAGGGCCGAGAACGCCGTCGCATTGACGATCGCCGCCGCAGGATGTTGCGCCAAATGCGCGCGCAGCCAGTCGGCAACGCCTGGCGCCTTCAGCGAGGTGACGAACGCGCCGTAGGCGTCAAATCCCTTCTCGCGCAGCGCGGCAATCAAGGCGTCGACCGGCCCCGTATCGGCGGCCGTGAGATAGGAGCGATAGAACGTCACGAGCGCGCGCGGCTTCCCCTCGCCGCCCACTGGCGCGGCAATGACGCCGCGCCCGGGATCGTAGAATCCCATCTCGGGCACGGTCATCTCGCCGATGACCGGGCCGGCATAGAGGCCCGAGGCCAGCGCGAGCTGCGCGATCGCGGCTTGCGCGGCGACCGGGCCACCGGAGTCGCAGAGCACCTTGAGCCGCCGCAGCGTCGAGACCGGCAGGGTCGAGTACGCATCGAGCCGCGTGTCGTCGCGGCCGTCCGCCGGCAGCACGGCGAGCACGATGTTGCGTTCTTTCGCGAGTTGCTGGAGCGCCGCAAGCCCGTACGCCCAATAGGACTCCCCGCCGATCAGGCGCACCAATATGCCGCGGGCCTGCGACAGCGTGCGCTCGATATAGGTGTCGACCGACAGCGGATGCCGCAGCTCCGCGAGATTGGCGAGCCGCAGCGACGGCAGGCTGCCCCGGCCGCGCCGCCAGCCGGCCGCGAACGCGGCAAGGTCGGAATCCGAATACGAGAGCACCACGAGATCGGCCGGGTCCTGGCCGATGTCTCTTGGCGTCGCGGTCTCCTCGAGACCGCGGCTCTCGCGGAAGACGACGTGCATCAGATACCAAGTCCCGCCTTGATCGCAGCCTCGTCGATGTCGCCGTGCTCACCGATCACGACGAGCTTCGACTGCCTGTGACCAGCGCCCCAAGGCTTGTCGAACTGATGGCGCACCCGCTCGCCGACGGCCTGCAGCAGCAGGCGCATCGGCTTGCCCGCGACCGCGATATAGCCTTTAGCCCGCAGCACGTTCTGCTCGCGCGCCAGCTTCTGGACGGAGGCGACCAGTGCCTCGATATCCGCCACCTCCGGAAGGTCGATCACGACGGAGGCGAAATCATCATGCTCGTGCTCTTCCTCGCCGTCGTGATGGGAGGGCCGCGCGGCGAGATCATTCTCGGCGGCCGCACCGAGACCGAGGATGACGCGCGCGTCGATCGCGCCATCGGTGACCGGCAGCATCGGCACGCGGCGCGGCATCTCGGCGATGATCGCCGCCTTTGCGGCTTCGATTCCGGCTGCGCCCGCAAGGTCGGCCTTGGTCAGCAGCACGATGTCGGCGCAGGCGATCTGGTCCTCGAACACTTCCGACAGCGGCGTCTCGTGATCGAGGTTTTCGTCGGCCGCGCGCTGCGCTTCCACCGCAGCCGGGTCCGGCGCGAAACGGCCGGCCGCGACGGCCTCGGCGTCGGCCAGCGCGATCACGCCGTCGACCGTGATGCGCGAGCGGATCTCCGGCCAGTCGAACGCCTTCAACAGCGGCTTCGGCAGCGCCAGGCCCGAGGTCTCGATCAGGATGTGATCGGGCCGCACCGGGCGGGCCAGCAATTGCTCCATGGTCGGTATGAAGTCGTCAGCCACCGTGCAGCAGATGCAGCCATTGGCGAGCTCGACGATGTTCTCCTCCGGACAGTTCGCATCGGCGCAGGACTTCAGGATCTCGCCGTCGACGCCTTCGCTGCCGAACTCGTTGACGAGCACCGCGAGCTTCTTGCCGCCGGCATTGCTGAGCAGATGCTGGATCAGCGTCGTCTTGCCGGAGCCGAGGAAACCGGTGACGACCGTAACCGGGACTTTTGCGAGCGAGTTCATTCAGCGGCCTCCGGCACGACGGTCACAGGGGGAATACGGGCAAGCGACTGCTTGCGGAAGATTTCGGGACGGCTGCGCCACGGCACGATGCCGTCGGGCGCGGCCGCATAGGCCGCAGCGCCCGCGACCACGTCCTGCGCATTGGCATCGGACAGGCGGCCATAGACATAGGACCAGCGGCCGGGCGCGCTGAGCGCAACGGAGCAGCCCTGGCTGCAGGCCGACAGGCATTCGACGGGAACCACGCTGACGCCCTCGGGCACGCCGGCCTCGAGAATCGCGCCATGCAGGCGCTTGCCGGGCGTCGTCTCGCCCTCGCCAAGCGTCTGGCCGGCGCGGCAGGTGATGCAGACATGAAGTGTGACGGTCATCGCCTCTTCCAGATAACAGCGGGAGGCGATGAGGCGCACGGACCATTCTCCAGAAAGGCCCGCTTCCCCGTCGCGGAACACCCCGTCCGCCGGTCCAAAACTCGTCCGCGCTGGCAGGTCTCCCGGCTTGCGGAGCAGGGTTTTGGCCCTTCGATCCCCGCCTTCCCGATTCCGTAAGGAATCAGTGGCCTCGGGCATCTCTCCGGTCACGGTCGCGGGGGCGGCTGCAGTTTGGATCCAGATCTGCCGATTCGGACCCTATCGCATTCCCTCTTCGCCTGTCATAGGACAGGAACCAACGCCGGGCCACCATTTGCCGGTGGCCGCCACTTGTCAAGCCGAAGGACCGGGTCCCATGACATCTGAACCGGATACCCAAACAGCCGAGGAAACCGACATCAGGCACGCCCAGAAAATGGCGAAGAAGAAGGCCGCCCGCGACAAGATCATGGCGACCAAGAGCGGCGAAAAGGGCCTGATCATCGTCCATACCGGCGCCGGCAAGGGAAAATCCTCCTCGGCCTTCGGCATGATCGTCCGCTGCGTCGCGCATGGCTTCCCTTGCGCGGTGGTGCAATTCATCAAGGGCGCCTGGGACACCGGCGAGCGGCGCCTGCTCACCGGCCATTTCGGCGATCTCTGCCAGTTCCATGCGATGGGCGAAGGCTTCACCTGGGAGACGCAGGACCGCGCCCGCGACATCGCCGCCGCGCGCGCCGGCTGGGAGAAGGCCAAGGAACTGATCCTCGACGAGCGGCTGCGCATGGTCGTGCTCGACGAGATCAACATCGCGCTGCGCTACGACTATCTCGATATCGCCGAAGTCATCGAGTTCCTGACGACGCAAAAGCCTGCGATGACGCATGTCGTGCTCACCGGTCGCAACGCCAAGGACGAGCTGATCGAGATCGCCGACCTCGTCACGGAGATGACGCTGGTCAAGCATCCGTTCCGTTCCGGCATCAAGGCGCAGGCCGGCGTCGAGTTCTAGGTTCAATGGCACGCGCAATGATGATTCAGGGGGCCGGCTCGGACGTGGGCAAGTCGCTCATCGTCGCCGGCCTCGCGCGCGCCTTTACGCGCCGTGGTCTGCGCGTGCTGCCGTTCAAGCCGCAGAACATGTCGAACAACGCCGCGGTCACCGTCGATGGCGGTGAGATCGGCCGCGCCCAGGCGCTGCAGGCCCTCGCCGCCGGTGTCGAGCCGCACACCGACATGAACCCGGTGCTGCTCAAACCCGAGACCGATGTCGGCGCGCAGGTCGTGGTCCACGGCAAGCGCATCGCGACCGCACGCGCGCGCGACTACGCGGCGATGAAACCGTCGCTGATGGGCGCGGTGCTGGAGAGTTTCGAACGGCTGAAGGAGCGCGCCGATCTGGTGCTGGTCGAAGGCGCCGGCAGCCCGGCCGAGGTGAATTTGCGCAAGTCCGACATCGCTAATATGGGCTTTGCCCGTAAGGCGAATGTGCCGGTGGTGCTGGTCGGCGACATCGACCGTGGCGGTGTCATTGCCCAGCTGGTCGGCATCAAGACGGTGATCGACCCCGACGATGCCGCGATGATCTCTGGCTTCGTCATCAACAAGTTCCGCGGCGATCCCACGCTGTTCGACGACGGCTACAGGCTGATCGAGCAAAAGACTGCATGGCGCGGCCTCGGCGTGCTGCCCTGGTTCCCGCGTGCCGGCGAGCTGCCGGCCGAAGACGCGCTCGGCCTGCGCGATGCGCGCAAGCCGGGCCAATGCAAGATCGCCTGCCTCGCGCTATCGCGCATCGCCAATTTCGATGATCTCGATCCTCTCAAGCTCGAGCCGGGCGTCGATCTCGTGATGGTGCGCCCAGGCGAGGCGATCCCGGGCGACGTGCGCCTCGTCATCATTCCCGGCTCCAAATCCACCCGCGGCGACCTCGCCTTCCTGCGCGCGCAGGGCTGGGACATCGACCTGCTCGCGCACCACCGCAGGGGCGGCCATGTGCTCGGCCTCTGTGGCGGCTATCAGATGCTGGGACGCAGCGTCGCCGACCCCGAAGGCATCGAGGGACCTGCGGGCGACACGCCGGGCCTCGGGCTCCTCGATGTCGAGACGGTGATGAGCCCGCAAAAAACCCTCACGCGCGTTGCGGCCGTGCATGCCGCGACGGACCAGCCGATCCAGGCTTACGAGATCCACATCGGTCGCACCGAAGGACCCGATCGCGCCCGCCCCTTCGCGAAGCTGGACGGCGAGCCTGAAGGCGCGATCTCGCGCGACGGCCGTGTGCAGGGCAGCCATCTGCACGGCCTGTTCACGTCAGATGATTTCCGCAAGGCCTATCTCGCCAAGCTCGACATTCCCGCGGGCGACGAGCCCTATCACGCCAGGGTCGAGAGCGCGCTCGAGGCGCTGGCCGATCACATCGAAAAGCATCTCGACGTCGAAGGCCTGCTCGCGCTAGCGCGCTAGCGACTCGGCAAGGCGCGTCCATTCGGCTTCGCTGCCGGGAAGTCCTAGGCGCAGCCATGTCGGCTGTTGCGCGAAGACGCGGGACCAGATGTGGGCGCGCGCGAGCCTCTCCTGCGCAGCCACCGCGTCAGCCGTTTCGTACAAGCGAAACAGCGGTGTGCCGCCGATGAGCCGCCAGCTTCGCGAATGCGCCATCGCATCGAGGCGAACACAGTCGCGCGCGAGCCGCGCCGACGTCGCCTCGGCCCAAGCCTGATCGCGCAAGGCACGACAGCCGATTTCGATCGCCGCGCCCGAAACAGGCCATGGACCCGACATGGCGGCAAGCTTGTCGATGTCGGCGGCATCACCGATGGCGAAGCCGAGCCGCAGGCCGGCCAAGCCATAAAACTTTCCGAAGGAACGCAGGATCAACAGTCCTGGTCGATCCGCGTCCAGTGCAAGCGACAGCTGCGGATCGGGATCGGCAAAGCTCTCATCTACGACGAGACGGCCGACGCGCGGCAACAGCGCGAGCAGATCCTTGCGCGAATGGCACCGCCCGTCGGGATTGTTGGGATTGACGACGATGGCGAGGTCCGCACCCGCCAGCGCATCGAGCTCGGCAACCTCCTGGATATCCCAGCCCGCGGCCGACAGGACGCCGGCATATTCATTGTAGGTCGGCGCGAGGATGCGCGCCCACCCCGGCGCCGCGAGTTGCGGCAGCAATTGAATGGCGGCCTGAGCACCGCCCATCGCAACGATCGGTGCGCTCGTGCGGTAGCCGTGCCGCGCCGCCTGATGCAATGCCTCGATCTCGGCGCGTGACGGCAGCGCGCTCCACGCGCGTGCGCTTACCTCGCCCACGGGATAGGGCATCCGGTTGATCCCGGTCGACAGATCGATCCAATCCTCTGCGCGTCCGCTGAAACGCCGCTGGGCCAGATCGAGATTTCCACCGTGCTCGCGCATGCCCCGTTGTTTCACGCGAAAGCCAGGATCGCAAGCACGCCGGCGACCAGCAGCATGGCGCGGCGATAGACTGTCAGCGCCTCGGTGATATCGGCGGCGCGCGGATCGCGCGCACCCTCGTTCAGCCAGGGCTCGTTGGTAATGCTGCCGTGATAGATGCGGGGGCCGCTGAGCCGCACGCCGAGCCCGCCCGCCATGGCCGCTTCCGGCCAGCCGGCATTCGGCGAGCGATGACGGCGCGCATCGCACGTCATGCAGGCCAATGCTTCCGACCGCTGTGGTGCCAGCAGCACGAAGAGGAATCCGGTCAGCCGCGCCGGGATGAAATTGGCGACATCGTCGATGCGCGCTGCCGCCCAGCCAAAGGCTTCGTGCCGTTCGCTGCGGTGGCCGATCATGGAGTCCAGCGTGTTGATGGCCTTGTAGCCGAGGATACCGGGCAGGCCGAACAGCGCTCCCCAGAACACCGGCGCGACGATGCCGTCGGAAGCGTTCTCGGCAAGGCTCTCGATCGCCGCGCGCGCGATGCCGGCGTCATCGAGGCTTGCGGGATCGCGGCCGACGATGCGCGAGACCGCATCGCGCGCCGCTGCAACGTCGCCGGCCAGCAAGGGCGTGGCGACGGCAGCCACATGATCATGCAGCGAGCGGAGCGCGACCAACGGCCACGCCAGGATGCCAATCAGCACGATCTGGACCCAACCCGAAGGAAGCAGTGATTGCAGCGCCCAGCCGACCGCAACGGAGAGCGCGATCACCGCAAGCGCGCCGGCGATTCCGGCGGCTCGACGCAATGCCGGCGGCTCGGACGCGCGATTCCAGGCATTGTCGATGGCCGCAATCAGCCCGCCCAGCCAGGTCACGGGATGGCCGATCCGCGCGAACAGCGCGCCCGGCCAGCCCAGAAGGGCATCCACCGCCATCGCCACCATCATCGCGCCCGCAAAGCCCACACCCTGCCTCCTGTCCCGCCCCTGTTGCGCAAAGCGAAGGCGGAGCGCAACCCCCCGGCGGCCTGATTTCCGCTTTGTCTTTGGCTGCGATTGGTGATTAGTGCTGGCAGACAGGAGAGTTTCATGGCCGTCATCTTGATCACGGGTGGAGCGCGGTCGGGCAAGAGCACGCGGGCGGAGGCTCGCGCGAGGGTTTTTCCCGGCCGGCCCGTCTATATCGCGACGGCGGAGGCGCTCGATGCCGAAATGGATGAACGCATCGCCAAGCACCGCGCACGGCGCGAAACAGACTGGATCGAGCGCGAGGTGCCGCTCAACCTGGTATCCGCGCTGGTCGCAACCGACGGCCGCGGCCCACGACTGGTGGACTGCCTGACCCTGTGGCTTTCCAACCTCATGCATGCGGAGCTCGACTGGTGGGACGAGGTGACCGCGCTAGCCGCCACCCTGATCAACCTCAGGAGCCCGGTCGTGCTCGTCACCAACGAGGTCGGGCTCGGCATCGTGCCCGACAACGCGCTGGCGCGCAGCTTTCGAGACGCCGCCGGGATCATGAACCAGACCATCGCCGAGCTCGCAGACGAGGTCGAGTTCGTCGTCGCGGGCCTGCCGATGAAGCTGAAATGATCCCGCGCGCCGAGCTGCTCAAAGACATCGTTGCCGATCTCAGGATGGCGACATCGTTCGTGACGATCCTGCCGGTGGCATCCTCGAAGCCTACGGGCGACGGCGCCGTTGCGCGGGCAATGTGGGCGCTGCCGGTCGCGGGACTGCTGGTCGGCCTCGCCGGCGCCCTCACTTACAAGATCGCCATTCGCTTCGGACTGACGCCGAGCCTCGCCGCCTTCCTCGTGCTAGCCACGACCGCCCTCATCACCGGCGCGCTGCACGAGGACGGACTTGCCGATACCGCGGACGGCCTCGGCGGCGGCCGCACGCGCGAGCGCAAGCTCGAGATCATGCGCGACAGCCGGATCGGGACCTATGGCGTCTGCGCCCTGATCCTATCGTTCGGTCTGCGCTGGAGCGCGCTTGCGACGATCGCAAATCCATGGGCCGTCATGCTCGCGCTGTGCGCGGCGCACGTTGCCGCCCGTGCCGGCCTGCCGGCCTTCATGTCGCTGGTCCCGTCGGCGCGGCCTAATGGCCTCTCTGCCGGCGCCGGGGCGCCGCCTGGGCGCAGCGTGGCCATCGCCTTCGCGCTTGGAACGCTTGCGCTTGCCCTGACGTTGGGGCCGGGCAAGGCGCTGGTCGGCCTGATCCTGCTGTCACTTGCCGGCCTGCTGCTGGCGCGGCTTGCCATCCGCCAGATCGGGGGGCAGACCGGCGACATCCTCGGCGCGTTCGAGCAGACGGGCGAGATCCTGATCCTGCTGGTGGCCGCGTCCTTCCAGATGGGGCGATGACCTCATGGTCGAGTTCGACGACAATTTCCGCCAGCACTTGCGCGAGCTGTTCGTGTGGCGTCGCGACGTGCGCCGCTTTCGCAGCGATCCGCTGCCGGAGGGGACTATCGATCGCCTGATCGAGACCGCCTGCCTCTCGCCTTCGGTCGGCCTCAGCCAGCCCTGGCGCTTCGTGATCGTCAATGATGCCGCAACGCGCCGCACCGTGGTCGAGGATTTCAGGACGTGCAATGCCGACGCGCTGAGCTGCTACTCCGGCGACCGCGCCGCACGCTATGCCACCTTGAAACTGTCCGGCCTCGAGCAGGCGCCCGCCCACCTCGCGGTGTTCGCGGACAAGGCCAGCGACATCGGCCACGGCCTCGGCCGCGCGACCATGCCGGAGACGACCGAATATTCCGTGGTCGCCGCCATTACCGCAATGTGGCTCGCCGCCCGCGCCGAGGGCATCGGCATCGGCTGGGTGTCGATACTGAACCCTGCGCGCATGCACGCTGTTCTCGACGTGCCTGACAGCTGGAAGTTCATCGCCTATCTCTGCATTGGCTATCCGGAAACCGAGTGCGATCAGCCCGAGCTCGAGCAGGCGAATTGGGAGCACCGGCGCAGCGCGGACGCGTTCACGCTGCGGCGCTAGGCCGCCGGGCGCCGGGCGCCGGATCGAAAGCCTGCGAACGAACATTCACATGCGCCTTTCGCCGATTGTGGGCCCCCCGCTTTCGCGCTAAGCATCGAGCAAAGCAAGGCGATCGTGCAACTTAGTCTCCATGACGGGGCGATCTTTCGTTTCCTCGGCGGTCAATCGCCGCGGCTTCATTCGCCTCGCGACTGCATCGGTCGCGGGATGGATCGCGCTCGGCGCAACGCGGAAATCAACAAGCTCCAGCAGCTCCGAGTCAGTTGCCCAAGCGGGAGGATCAATCTCACGGCTCCAGCCCTTCTTCAGCAGGTTGCCCGGCCGGCGATGTGTTTCCGACCGGGCCAACGCGTCACGCAAAGGGATCAACTGCCTTTGTGCGGGACCTGATGGCATTCGCTGTTCACGAGCCCGAGGTTTTAACGACGAGCTTTATATTTAGCAGATTGACGCCTTTGAACGGGTTCGGCGCGCTTTCGATGGTTCCCGTACCCGTTGCATTCGCGTAGGCACCAGTGCCCGACAGAATCGTGTATTCGCCCGTCGATTTGCCGTCTTTTGCCGATCCGGTGTAGCGCGCCGTAATCGAGCCTTCCTCGAACGTGTAAGTGCTATAGCCGAAGAAGGGGCCAGACCCTTTGAGCTGGTCCGAACTATTGACGAACTCTTTCACGCCGATACGGCCATCGCTGAAGACGGCCACTCCGAAGAATTTCCCGGACACGACCGTCTGTCCTTCAACGTTTGCGGCCTCTATGACCTTGAGGTCGAGCGGCTTGGTGACGAGCTTGAACTCGAGCACCCGCTCACCGGCTACGGCGGTTGACGCCGCGACGGCCAATGCCACACCAGAAAGGAAAAAGGTGAGAGACTTCCGCATAGCTTCCTCCTGCGCTTGTTGAAACCAAGTCGAGAAGTGCGGGCGACTCATCGAGCCAGGCTCTTCGCGGTGGCACGGAAGAGAGCCCTCGGCAACGCCCGACAGCGGCTGAACTCTCTCTGTCCTGAGGCGAAGTCGGGACGCGAATATGGGTCCCAAGCCACGGGAAGAAAGTTCAAGTCTCCGTTGCGATATAATCGTATCCAGCCACTGCGCGGGACTCTCAGCAGAGGCACAATCATCATGGCCTCTGCTGGTTGCCAGACTTCATCTTATCATTCGCGCAAGAGTAATTCCGAGGAATCACTGTCAACAACGCTGACAATGGGAGAACCCATGCCACTCACAATTTCAGCGGCAGAGTCCCTAGACTGGCGCTGCGAGCCGTTGCCCCGGCAGATTCGTGGCTTCACGACCCAGCCTCCGCACGTCTGCGCCCGCCAACTTCCTCATCCTCCCGCCCGAACCGCTCCACCAGAAAATCGATGAACAGCCGCACCTTCACCGACAGATGCCGCGTCGGCGGATACACCGCATAGAGCGCAAGCGGCGGCGCGGAATAATCATCCAGCACTGTCCGCAACTCGCCTTTCCGCAACGCATCGGCCGCAATGAACTCCGGCAGCAGCGCCAGTCCCCTGCCCTTGATGGCGACATCGCGCAGCACCTCGGCATTGTTGACGCAGAGCGACCAGGCCGGCTGGATCCAGTGGTCGCCGTCGTTGCCTGTGAGCTTCCACTGATTGCCCGTGAGCAGGAAGCCGTAGGTCAGCGAAGCATGCTCGCGCAGATCCTGCGGATCTTTTGGCGTGCCGTGCCGGGCGAGATAATCCGGCGACGCACAGATCATGCGCGCCACCGGCGTGATCTTGCGCGCGATCAGGCTGGACGATTCCAGCTCCGCAATCCGCAAGGTCACGTCAAAGCCGTCCTGCACGGGATCGAGCAGATCGTCGCTGAGCACGATCTGGAGCTGCAGCTCCGGGAAGCGCGCCATGAAATCGGCGAGGACCGGCCCGAGCCGCATCGTGCCGAACGACATCGGCGCGTTGACACGCAGCAGCCCCCGCGGCGCCGATTGCGCCTGCGTCACCGCCTGGTCCGCCGCCTCGATCTCCGAGAGGATCACGACCGCGCGCTCGAAATAGCGCTGGCCGTTCTCGGTTGGGCTGGCGTGCCTTGTGGTGCGGTTCAAAAGCTGGACGCCGAGGCTCTCCTCGAGGTCGGCGATGTACTTGCTGATCGCCGAGCGCGACAGCCGCAGCTGCCGGCCGGCTTCGGCAAAGCTGCCGCTTTCCACCACCTTCACGAAGGCCTGGAGGCTGCCGAGCTTATCCAAGGGGGCGCCCCGTTGACTGTTTCCAAATCGTAGACATAGCCGTCATATTTGCATGGATTGTCTCCAATCCAAAGCGGAACGATATTTCCGGCCAGAGCAAGACCGCTCCCCGAATCTGGAGGACGACAATGTCTGGACTGCACCATGTCACCGCGATCGCCGGCGATCCCATCCGCAATTTCGGCTTCTACACGCGGGATCTCGGCCTGCGCTTCGTCAAGAAGACGGTCAATTTCGACGATCCCGGCACCTACCACTTCTATTACGGTGACGAGACCGGCCGCCCCGGCAGCATCCTGACCTTCTTCCCCTGGGCCGGCGTCTCGGCCGGGCGCCGCGGCGTCGGCGAGACCCATCAGACCGCCTTCCGCGTACCGCAGCGCTCGCTCGGCTATTGGACCCAGCGCTTTACCGAGAAGGGCATCGCGTATGAGGCGCTGGAGAAGCGCTTCGGCGAGTCCGTCCTGCCGTTCACCGATCCCGATGGCATGGCGCTCGCGCTAGTCGGCATTCCCGGCGCCGAGAATGAGCCGGGCTGGAGCAATGGCGACGTGCCGGCCGAGCATGCGATCCGCGGCTTCCACGGCGTGACCCTGCTGCTCGACAGCGCCGCGAAGACGGCGGCCATCCTCACCGACGTGTTCGGCTTCAAGGAGACCGGGCGGGAGGGCTCGGTGATCCGCTTCAAGGCGCCCGGCGATGCCGAGGGCAGCGTCGTCGACATCTACGAAGCCAAGGGCTTCCTGCGGGGCCATCAGGGCGGCGGCTCGGTGCATCACATCGCCTTCCGTGCGGCCGACGATGCCGAGCAGGGCCAGATGGCGCAGAAGCTCGTCAGCAATCACGGCCTGCATCCGACCGAGCAACGCGACCGCAACTACTTCCGCTCGATCTACTTCCGCGAGCCCGGCGGCGTGCTGTTCGAGATCGCGACCGACATCCCCGGCTTCGCGGTCGACGAGCCCGTGGCGAGCCTCGGCCGCGAGCTGAAGCTGCCTGCTTTCCTCGAACCGCACCGCAAGCAGATCGAGGGCGTTCTGCCGAATCTGGAAGAGACCGCGTCATGACCGAGACTGCATTCATCCATCGTTTCGAGCCCGCAGGCGACGCGGGCTCTCCACCTCTGTTGCTGCTGCACGGCACCGGCGGCGACGAGAACGACCTGCTCGGCCTCGGCCAGATGATCTCGCCCGGCTCTGCCCTGCTTTCGCCGCGCGGCCGCGTGCTCGAGCACGGCATGCCGCGCTTCTTCCGCCGTCTCGCCGAAGGCGTGTTCGACGAGGAGGACGTACGTCGCCGCGCGAACGAGCTCGGCGACTTCGTCGCGGAGGCGCGGCAACGCTACGGCCTCGCCGCGCCGATCGCGGTCGGGTTCTCCAACGGCGCCAACATCGCGGCCGCGCTGTTGCTGCTGCAGCCGGACGTGCTTGCCGGCGCGGTCCTGCTGCGCGCGATGGTGCCGTTGTCGGATCCGCCAAAGGCTGCGCTCGGCGGCAAGCCGGTGCTGCTGCTCTCCGGCCAGGCCGACCCGATCGTGCCGGCGAGCAATTCGGCACGGCTCGCGGCGTTGTTGTCGGACGCCGGCGCGCGCGTCGATCACAAGGTGCTGCCAGCCGGCCACCAATTGTCGCAGGCCGATGTGACGCTGTCCCGCGACTGGATCAGCAAGGCGGACGCCAAGGCCGCATGATCGAGCAGCGGCGCATCGTTTGAACGATGCGCCGCTGCCATCACTCGAACCAGCCGCGCCGCTTGAACCAGATCAGCGGCAACAGGCCGCTGGCGATGATTGCGAGCCAGGCCAGCGGATAGCCGAAGCTCCAGTCCAATTCGGGCATGTGCTTGAAGTTCATGCCCCAGATGCCGACCATGATGGTCGGCGGCACGCCGACGACGGACACGATGGTGAGGATCTTGAACAGCTCGTTCTGCTGGATGTTGATGAAGCCGAGCACGGCATCGAGCAACAGCTGGATCTTGTCCGACAATCGCGTCTCGTAATCGCTGAGCGAGACGACGTCCTTGGACACGGCTTCCAGACGCTTCTTCGAGGATGCCGTGATCCACTCGCTGCCGACGTCGCCGGCAAACGCGGCAACGCGGCCCACCCCGAGCAGGACATCGCGCGCCTTGGCGAGCCGGTCGGCCAGCTCGCCGACAGTCTCCAGGGCCTCCCGCATCCTGCGGCTGGAGCGCACCGGGCGCTGGGTGCGCACCATGCCGCCTTTGAAGACACCCCGCGAAAGCTGATCGACCTTGCCGCCGAGATGCTCCAGGACATCGGCACCGCGATCGATCATGGCCTCGAGCAGGCTGACGAACACGCACATGCCGTTCTCCAGGCTGTCATCGGAGCCGATGCGCTTGCCGATGTCGTCGAAGATCGGCAGCTCTGCGAAGCGCACCGTCACCAGCACATGCGGACCGATGACGAAGCCCACCGGCGTGATCTCGGCCTCGTCGGCCTCGGTGACCCGGACCGCGGGCGAACTGAGATAGAGCGTGCCGTGGTCGAAGATCAGGCGGCTCGACGCCTCGATCTCGCTGAGCGAGTCTTCCGAGGGAATGCGGATGCCGAGCAGCCGCTCGACGAACTGCTTTTCCTCGTCGGTACCGTTTAGAAGATCGGCCCAGATGACCTCCGTGGGCATTTCCGCGCCGATGCCGTGCCAGTCGTCGGACGGCCACCTGTAAAGTCTAAGCAAGAACCGAACTCCGTGGCCGCATCGTCATGCCGGATGGCGCCGCCGACTAACGCATGAGAGTTCCAGACGTTCAAGACTCTCCAAGTGACAGCGGTATTCCAGGGGACATCGAGATACCGACCGGAACACGGTCGAGCGATGCACGTTGACGGACGCGCGGGTGATCCATGGATACGCGTAGTGCATCCCGACATGACGACATTCCTGGGTGTTGAGGCCTGCGACTTGACCGCCCCACTGCCGGCGGCTGACGCGATCCTGTTCGGCGCGTCGGATGCCACCCCGTACCTCGCAGGTCAGACCAGCCATGCCGCAAGAGCGCCCGACGTCATCCGTCGCGCGCTGCGTCACTATGAGAGCGATCTCACCCGCTGGGATTTCGATCAGGACGCCGAGCTGCTCGATCCGAGCAAAATGACGGTCTTGGACGGTGGAAACGTCCCGACCGACCCAATGACGCCGGAGAGCAACCGTGATGCCATCAGAGCAGCCACGCAGGCCGTCCTTTCGGTCGGCGCCGTTCCGATCCTCCTGGGCGGTGATGATTCCGTCCCCATTCCTTTCTTCGAGGCGTTCCAGGACTGCAAGGGACTGACCGTCGTGCAGATCGACGCCCACCTTGATTGGCGGGATCAGCGAAACGGATCGGGCTATACCTTCTCCAGCACGATGCGGCGCGCCAGCGAATTGCCCTGGGTCAAGCGCATCGTGCAGGTCGGCTTGCGCGGCATCGGCGGCTCCGGTCGCGCCGAATTCGACGATGCAAAGGCGTGGGGCGCGAAGATCTTCACGGCAAGACATGTCCAGCATCACGGGATCGCAAGCGTGCTCGACGCGATCGAGGATGACGGCGAGTGCCTGATGACCATCGATTGCGACGGTCTCGATCCATCGGTCATCCCCGGCGTGCTCGTCCCACAGCCCGGCGGCCTGTCCTATTTCGACGTGGTCGATCTCATACGGGGTGTCGCGGCAAAGTCCAGAATAGTCGGCCTGGACCTCGTCGAATTCGTTCCAGAGCGCGATGTGCAGAATCTGGGAGCGATTGCGGTCGCGCGGATCATCTGCAATGTGCTGGGTTGTGTTCGCAAGCGGAAGGTATAATTGCTACCGCATTTGAATCGTGGCGGCGATCGGTGCGCACGCCTCGTCCTTCGAGACGGCGCTAACGCGCCTCCTCAGGATGAGGCTCATCAGCATCAGTGCCCGTTGAAACTGCTTCCGCGCATTCGATCCTCATCCTGAGGAGCCCGCCCAAAGCGGGCGTCTCGAAGGATGGCCGCAGCGAAAGCGCCCAAATGCTTCTGCCGCAACAACAGAGGTCTCAAGTCCACCATCCCTCACCCGGATAGGCAACACTTTCCGCGGAAGAGATTTCCATCCCCACGCCCCTTCGAAGACGGCTGGCGTAGAATGCGAGAGGCGTTCCCTCATTGTGACGGCACCAGCGCACCTCGCCGATGAAGAGCGTGTGGTCGGCGATATCGATCGATTGGACCACCTCGCAGGCGAACTGCGCGATCGCCTGCGGGAGCACGAAAAATCCCTGGCGAGGCACGAGCGGCGGAGCGTCGCGCAACAGAGGTCTTCCGGCAAAGTGCGCGCAGAGCGCTGCGTCTTCCGCATGCAGGACATTGACCGAATAGACGCCGGACCTGGCCACAGCCTGCCACGTCCGCCCAAGCATGAGAGAGACAAGCACCGTCGGCGGATCCGCCGAAACAGTCGTGAAGCTGTTGGCGGTCATGCCGAGCGGCGCGCCATCCTCATCGACGGTCGCGACGACCGTAATGCCCGTCGCGAACCGCGATGCGGCTGCCCGAAAACCGGCCGGTTCGGCAACGTGACCCATTACGCGCCTTCGATCTTGAAATGGCAGAGTGTCGCCCCCTTGGGCGAATAGTTTGGCACGTCGGCTGCGACCTTCCGGCCGATCTCCGAACCGAGCGCCGCGTCCATCGCAGCCGCATCGGAGAAGAATGCCTGGAAGATGCAGAAAGGCGCCTCCCCCGGTCCGAGTCGTTGGGGGAAAGCGTAGTGATGACGCACCAGACTGGGCAGCGTCGCGGCCAAGGGGACGTGCTTGTCTACGTAGTAGGCCCTGAAGGCTGGTGGATCGTCGGGCGTCGGGTAAAGAACGGTCAGGCAATGCATTGGTGTTCCTCTCAGACATGGTTCAGCATCCGCCAAGGAGCGGAACTGAGTCCGTACGGCGGTTCGTCGTCAGGCGGCGATCCTGCCGCTTCTATCGATCCAGGCGTGGATGCGTTTGTCGCTCGCCAGACGATCCCACTGGCGCTCCGGATAATTGAAGTTCTCGGTGAACTCGTCGCAAAGCTCCCGGTCCTGCGACATGGCGAAGATCAGCCGGCCCATGGCTTCCGATGGCGGCTGCAGCATCATGTTGGTCCAGCGGGCAGCGGCAAGCACGCGGTTCTCGCGCGCACGGTCGACGTCCTCGACGAAGCGCGCATCGAATGCCACCGCGTCGGTGATCGCCTTGCCGAGCTCGAAGGCCGCGTATGAAGCCATGTTGGCGCCCTGGCCCATCAAGGGATCGACGACGGAGTGAACGTCGCCCAAGGCAATGGCGAGCTTGTCGCCGTCGAAAGCCACCCAGGACTGCCGCACCGTTGGCACCACCGCGCCTTGAAGCAGGTCGAGAGGCTGGGCCAGCCCGAAGCGGTGCGTGTCGATGCGGTTGTAGGTGTGCGGATGATGCTTTTCCAGCTTATCCAGAAGGGTCTGGCGGAATGCTGCCGGGTTGGCATCGTAGCTGAGCGAGACCAGGTCGGCCATGTCGCCGCCTGGAATGTTTTCCATCAACAGCGCCGTTTTCATCCCGCCGAAGCTCAGCGTCGGAATGACGATCATCTCGCCATGGCCGGGCGAGACGGACAGGGTGACGCCGCGCGGATCGTCGTCATCCGGGCTGCCGTGATCGACGCCGTCATACAGGCCGACGCAAAGCAGGCGCTGCGGCCGCGTGTACGGAGAGAGTTCGGGCCGGTGAGCGAACATGCGACCGAGGGCGCCCTTGCCGGTGGAGACGACGAGAAGGTCGAAGCGCGAGACCAGCGCGGGGATGTCGTCATCCTGAATGCTGGCATACTCGATCAGGCCGCCACGATCCTCGAAGTCCTTCATCAGGGCCGGCAGGTAGATCCGATAATCCACCGCGCGGCTCGGCCGCTGAAATGCACCGCGGAACAGCAGCCCGCTATCCGGGAAATTGAAGAAATGATCGTGATGGTGATAGACCACTTGGGGATCATCCCAGTGGTTCACGCCAAGCTCGTTCTCGCGCGCGATGGTGACGCTGTGATGCGCGACGGTGTTCATCAGCCGTGTCGCTGCATACTGCTCCGGGGCGCGGTCCGTCAGCACGGATGCCGCGATGCCCTGCTTCTGCAGGTAGAGCGCCAGATGCAGGCCGCCGATGCCGGCCCCGAGAATGCCGATCGATTTGCTCATTCGTGTCCTCCCCTGAACGCAGGAAAGGCTAGACCGGACCGGCCGTGCCGTATATGGAATGGTCAGAATATTATAAATTCCGGCGAGGAATGAATGGACCGGATCGAGGCGCTGCAGACCTTCATCCGGGTGATGGAGGCAGGGAGTTTCACCCAGGCCGCCGACGACCTCGGTTTGGGGCAACCGGCGATCAGCAAGCGCATCGCGCTGCTGGAAGCCGAGTTTCGCTGCCGGCTGTTCGTGCGCACCACGCGCAAGCTGCGGCCGACCCCGGAAGCCGACCGCGTCTTGAAGTACGCCAAGGACATTGTCGCGCTGCTCGAGAGCGCGGGCGCGCCGACGCAGAGCCGGATCGGCAATCCGTCAGGGACGTTGCGCATGACGGTGCCGACCTCGTTCGGCCGCTTCTTCTTCCGTGAGATCTTCGCCGAATATACCCGCCGCTATCCTGATGTCCGGCTGGACGTCAGCTTTACGGAACAGTTCGTCGACCTGATCGAAACCGGGACCGAGCTTGCGATACGGATCGGCAGCCTCAATTCGAGTTCGCTCGTGGCGCGGCGGGTGGGCACCATCAAACGCCTGCTGGTGGCGGCGCCCGGACTGCTTGCGCGTCATCAGGTGCCCTCGTTGCCGGATCATCTGCGCCGCATGCCCTGCGTCACCTACTCACGCCTGTCGCAGAAGAATCAGTGGACGTTCGAATCCGAAACCGGCCGTTACGTCGTGGACATCGCGCCGGCGATGACCTGCGACGATGCGGACGTGATGACGCTGGCTGCATTGGAGGGGATAGGCGTCGCCGTGCTGCCGAACTGGTGCACCGTCGAGCACATTGCGGCCGGCCGTCTCGTCCACGTGCTGCCCGACTTCGTCGTGCCGCCGCTGCCCATGCATGTCGTCTATCCCGACCCGCAATGGATGTCACACCGGGCACGACTGTTCCGCGATCTGATCATCGAACGTGCGGACGTCTTTGCGCTCGCCTGATCGCTTTCGAAACGCTGATCTCGCCTCTTCGGCAACCAGCGAAACTGGCTTGTTCCGTCGAGCGTTCGACGTCTGGAAAGGATCAAAGGCGGCGGTCGAGGTAACTACGGCTCCGCGTCCGGTCGACCCCTGAGAGCCAACATTGCGATGGCCTCAGCATTGATCGGCTCAGGGGCAAGTTAACGCCATTCGATTCCGTATGCATCAATGGGCTGCTGAAAGCCTTTGAGATGGTAGGCACCCAAGCTTAGCACTTGCACGCGATCCCGGATGCAATCCTGTACAGCCTTCGACACGAGAATAGCTCCCGGTTCGGCCAACTGACACAAACGAGCGGCCAGTTGAACAGTCGCACCGAAAAGGTCGTTGCTGTCAGCAATCGGTTCGCCGACATCGATGCCAATTCGCACCTGAAGCTTCTCCTTGCTCGCCAGATTGAAGGCTTCAAATGCGCGCTGGATGGCGCGGGCGCATTGCACGGAGGCGGATGCGTCGGCAAAGGATGCCATGATACCATCGCCGGTGTGCTTCACCACATGCCCGCCCTCGTCCTTCAAGGCCCGGCGCACCAGCGCGTCATGAGCCCGAACCATCTCCACTGAACGGGCATCGCCCAGACGCTCCGTCATGCTGGTAGAGCCAACGATGTCGGTGAACATGATAGCTCGCAGCGCCGAATCGAATTTGACATCGTTTGCCGCACTACTAGGCGCCGGGTCGGACACCCTCCCCAGAAACGCCTGGACCGCCGAGAGGTCGACCTCGATGACATCTTTCGCTACGTCGCCATGAGCTTCATCATGAACCCTCATCGCCGTTCGGATATCCGGTGCGTCAATGAGACAGAAGCCCGTGCCGCGCGATTCATCAAACCAGTATGTTAGAAAACGAACGCCGTATCGATCTTGCACTTCCAAATCTTTGCGATGCGCCTCGGCGATATCGGCAGCCGTCAGCCCCGAGAGATCGTGTCGGTCAAGGAAAATTGGCATTGGCAGCACCCTATCCAATTCTTCGAAATATGACCTGAAGTCTGCACCAAGCTCGAAGTTCCCGAAAGTGCCAATCCCTGCGTCCTGATGTCAGCTTCGGGTCAAAGCTGCCTCAACTCGCTCGTATCACCCTGTTCGAGTCACCTACGGGAAGCAGACCTCGACGCTTTGAGCCAGGGCCAGCCTCGGGCCACTTCCAGACATCGCGATGGGTATATAGAATCATCGTCCACCCTGGAGAACAGCAAGTGGCCCGAATAGAAACATTCGTGTGGATCGTAACGACTTTCATAATCATGTTCGTCACTCCACCCCGGGCTCAAGCAACACCGGAAGCGTCAGCGTGCGGATACCTCGCAGGCCTGATCGATAAGACATCACCATCTGGGCCACTGTTCCTGCCCAGCTATCCCACCGTCGAATCGGGGCCTCTCCATACCGCCGCCTACCTCTATGACAATGCGGTAGCCGTCATCGCATTGGTCGGTTGCGGCGAGCGAGACAAAGCATTTCGAATTGCCTCGGCAATTCTCTGGGCCATCGATAACGACCGCACCTGGCATGATGGCCGCCTCAGGAACGCTTACGCGGCGGGCGTGGTGGTGAACGGCCCCGTCAAACTTCCAGGGTGGTGGGACAAAACTCAAAACAAATGGCTAGAGGATCGATATCAGGTGGGCAGCGATGTTGGTAACGTGGCATGGGCCATGTTGGCGTTGCTGTCGATCGATGACGTAAACACCGGCTCTCGGTTCCGCGATGGTGCAGCACGGCTTGGCGCCTGGGTCGCGCAATGGGCCGATACGCGCGGTACTGGCGGTTTCACGGGTGGTACGTTTGGGCACGAACCGGCGCCGGACGTGCGAACCTGGAAATCGACTGAACATAATACTGACCTCGCCGCCGCGTTTGGCCTTCTTGCGATCCGTACGGGCGATGCGCGCTGGCGCGATAAGGCAAATGTTGCCGAGCATTTTGTAAATACGATGTGGGATCAGGGGTGCGCCTGTTTCGCCGCAGGGACCGCCGAAGACGGTGTCACGCGTAATCCGATTTTGGCTCTGGATGCCCAGATCTGGCCTTTAACGGCGCTTCATGGAGCGGCCGGGAAATTTGCATCGGCAATAACGACCGCCGAACAGCGAATGAGTGTCGGCGGAGGCTTCTCTTATGGTGAAGACCGGGACGGCGTGTGGACCGAAGGTACCGGCCAAATGGCTCTCTTGATGAAATTGCTCGGCAAGCTTGAGAGGGCAGAATCGTTGATCGCTGTCATCGAATCCCAGAGGTCGCCCGATGGTGGGTTCTATGCCACGAATGTCCGCGCGTTACCGACGGGGTTCGTGTTGGACACCGACCCGACCAAGCCGCGAAACTATTTCCGATTGGCACATCTTGGCGCAGCTTCGTGGGCTGCTCTCGCGGAACGTGGATTCAACCCCTTTACGATGACAAAAGGACTTCCGTAGTTGGGCCGCAGTGCTTCGCGTCTCGGCCGTTTCGGTCTGTCTCGATATGTCCGCAAGGGGTCAAAAAGCCGCCGGTTTGCCCAGCAGTCGGGGCGCTTCCGGTTTACCCCGCTTCCGGACAACTCGTCGCTACGCCCTAGCGGAACGATGGGCCGACAGCGGAAGTCGCGCTCATTCGATCACCTCGTTGCGCAGATAAGTCCTTGGCTCAGATTTCATTTCGGCAGCCCGGGGCAATGTGCCGCACGCCGGTTGATGGAAACGCGGTTCGGGGATGAGAAAAAAGGAGCTTCCGATTTCGGCGCAGCGGAGTTGATACCGCACGGGATCACCACAGTGGCGCCTGACCTTCCGCCGCCACTGTGGGGCCAAGTCGCTCGGGCGGGGGG
>NZ_JADYVO010000020.1:0-140365 GCF_020193825.1 Bradyrhizobium sp. NBAIM18 | reverse complement strand
ACACCGCCCCAAGTCCCCCCCGCCCAACTTTAAGACAGCGGCTCCGCATTCCTTAACTCGTTATTTACCGTAACAGGAAAAAGTCGGTTTTCGAGGCAGACGACCCGCGCCAAATTCGATTGTCTTTGCAACCGGCACGCGTGGGGAAGCTGGAGGCGCCGGGTGGGGTGCCGAAGTCGGAACCGGACAGAGTCATGAATTCGCGCGTATCGTGGAGTGTCGACGGCATCGATCCATCCGTCCGGGAGCGGGCCGAGGCTGCTGCGCGCCGTGCCGGCATGTCGCTCAACGACTGGCTGAACTCCACGCTCGGCGAAACTGCCCCGCCTAACTTCCGCGGATCCTACGATCAGCGTCCGCAGCACGTGCTGAGCCAAGGACCGAGTCAGGAGAGCCGCGAAGTCGCCGACATCCACCAGCGGCTCGACGCGATCACCCAGCAGATCGAGCGGATCTCAAAACCCGCCCCGCGCCAAGACGCCTCAAGACAAGACTCCTCAAGACCAGACGTCTCGCGCGAGCAGGGCGTCGCGCGCCAGCTCAACGATGCGATCTCGCGGCTCGACGCGCGCCTGTCGCAGATCTCCCGTCCACAGCGGCAAGCGCCGCAGCCGCAGGCCCCTCGCCCCACCCCGGCCGAGACGCGCCAGCGCCAAGCCGATGCCGTCGAGCGCGCCGCCGCGCAGGTCTATCGCGGCTCACCACCCCTGAGCCCGGCTTCGTTCGACGTCGCGGTCGCCGAGATCACCGCGCGCCAGAGCGAGCTCGACGGCTTTGCGCCACGGCAGATGCCGCCGCGTGCCGCGCCGCCGCTTGCGCCAACGGCTCCTTACGCGCCGCCGATGGCGCCGGCCGCCCCTGCCTATGCGCCGCCGCCACCGCAGCCGGGGCCCGATTTTTCCGCGCTCGAGCGCCATCTGCTCAAGATCACGAGCCAGATCGAATCGCTGCAGCGGCCTGACAATACCGAGCAGGCCATCAACGCCTTCCGCAGCGAGCTGGCCGAAATCCGCGCCGCCATCACCGAAGCGATGCCGCGGCGCGCGATCGAATCCATCGAGAACGAGATCCGCTCGCTGCACCGTCGTATCGACGAGACCCGCTCCAACGGCACCGACGGGCAGGTTCTTGCCGGCATCGAGCGCGCACTGTCCGACATCAAGCAGGTGCTGCGCACGCTGACGCCGGCCGAGCAGCTCACCGGCTACGACGAGGCGATCCGCAATCTCGGCGCCAAGCTCGACCTGATCCTGCGCGCCAATGACGATCCCTCGACCGTGCAGCAGCTCGAAGGCGCGATCGCGGCGCTGCGCGCCATCGTCTCCAACGTCGCGTCCAACGAGGCGCTGGCGCGGCTGTCCGAAGACGTGCAGCTGCTGTCGTCCAAGGTCGACCAGATCACCCGCGCCTCCGGCCATGGCGACAGCTTTGCGGTGCTGGAGCAGCGCATCGCGGCGCTCACGGCGGCGCTGGAAACCCGCGAGCGGCCGCAGCCCTCCGAGAGCACCGAGCATCTGGAAGCTGCGATCCGCGCGCTGTCGGACCGTTTCGACCGCATGCAGGTCGGCAACGATTCCGCCTCGACCTTCGCCCATCTCGAGCAGCGTGTTTCCTATCTCCTGGAGCGGATCGAGGCCGCCGCCGATCCGCGCAACGGCAATTTGAGCCGCGTCGAGGACGGGCTGCACGACATCCTCAGGCACCTGGAACGGCAGCAGGCGACCTATGCGGCCCTCGCCGAGAGCCGCAACGCCGCGCCGCCGCCCGATTCCGGCATGGTCGATCTCGTCAAGCGTGAGCTCTCCGACATCCGCTTCAGCCAGACCGAGACCAACCGGCACACCCAGGACTCGCTCGAGGCCGTCCACAGCGCGCTCGGCCACGTCGTCGATCGCCTCTCGATGATCGAGGGCGATCTGCGTGCGGTGCGCACCGCGCCGCCTCCCCCCGCCCCGCAGCCGATGCCGATGGCGGCGGCGATGGAGCCGGCGCCGATGGCGCGCGAGCCGCGGCCGCAACCGCCAGCACAGCCGCCGAAATACGATCCGAAGCCCGAGCTGCCCAATCCAGCTGCCGCGCAGGCGGCGCCGGCTGCCTTCGTCGCCGCGCCGCGCGAATTCCACGCCGCCTCCCCTGCCGCGCCGCCGCCCGTGCCGGCGGCGCCGCCGGTTCCCCCGCGCGCGATCAGCGAGATCCTGGAGCCGCACACGGCGCGCACTGCACTCGCGCCGGAACTGCCGCCGGATCACCCGCTCGAGCCGGGCACACGGCCGGGCGGGCGCGTCGCCACGCCGTCGGAACGCATCGCCGCCTCCGAGGACGCGATCAGCGGAATTGCCGCCGCGCCGAAGGAGCCGGTGTCGTCGTCGAGCTTCATCGCCGCCGCCCGCCGCGCGGCGCAAGCGGCCGCCGCACAGCCGCCCGAGAAGCCGGCCCGCGGCGCCAAGGCCGCGATCGCCCGCGCCAAGGAGAAGGGCCAGGAAGGCGGCTCGACCATCACCTCGAAGATCCGCTCGCTGCTGGTCGGCGCGAGCGTGGTCGTGATCGTGCTCGGCACCTTCAAGATGGCGATGAACCTGCTCGAAGGCGGCAGCTCGTCACCAACGCCGCAGGCGATGCAAAACATTCCGAGCGAGCCAGCCCCGCAGCCCGCGCCACCGCCGGTCGAGACCAAGCCGGCCGCGCCCGAGCAGGTCACCCCGTCGATGACGTCGCCGACACCGATCGGACGGCAGTCGCAGAACAATGCCGCGCCGGCGCCTCTTCCCGGTTCCGGCGGCTCGGCCTCCGTTGAGATCCCGCAAGCGCCTGCCGCGGCGATGCCGCCGGCCTCAAGCGACGTCACCGGCGCGCTGTCGGGCACGAGTCGCGCCAAGCTCGGCGTCGTTCAGGTGCCGCCGAGCGAGAAGCTGCCTGACGGCATCGGCGGCCCGGCCTTGCGCACCGCGGCCATGAAGGGCGATGCGACCGCCGCCTACGAGATCGGCGTGCGCTTTGCCGAAGGCAAGGGCGTTGCCACGAATTACGACGAAGCGGCGAAGTGGTACGACCGCGCGGCGCAGGCCGGGGTCGTCCCTGCAATCTTCCGCCTCGGCACGCTCTACGAAAAGGGCCTAGGGGTGAAGAAGGACGCCGACATCGCGCGCCGCTACTACACCCAGGCCGCCGAGCGCGGCAACGCCAAGGCGATGCACAATCTCGCCGTGCTCGATGCCGACGGCGGCGGTCGCGGCGCCAACTACAAGAGCGCGGCGCAGTGGTTCCGGAAAGCGGCCGATCGCGGCGTCGCCGACAGCCAGTTCAACCTCGGCATCCTCTATGCCCGCGGCATCGGCGTCGAGCAGAACCTCGCCGAATCCTACAAATGGTTCAACCTGGCAGCTGCCCAGGGCGATGCGGATGCCGCCGGCAAGCGCGACGACGTCGCCAAGCGCCTCGACCCGCAATCGCTGGCGGCCGCCAAGCTCGCGATCCAGACCTTCAGCGCCGAGCCGCAGCCCGACGATGCCGTCAACGTTGCGACCCCGAACGGCGGCTGGGACAGCACACCGCAGGCCAGCGCGAAGCCGGCCCCCAAGCAAGTGGCGACGAAACGCTCGGCCTCAGCGGCGCATTGAGCCGCATCGAATTCGATTGCGCCTGCGGGGCTGCCGCATTTGAACCTCCATCGGAGATCGTCATGCCCGGGCTTGTCCCGGGCATCCACGTTCTTTGTGCTGCGTGGAAAGGCGTGGATGGCCGGGACAAGCCCGGCCATGACGGTGCTTGCGACTATTGTGCCCAAAATTGCGCACCTCGCAGCTTTTGCATTCTGCCGGGAAATCGCTATTTTCCGCGGCCCGGAGGCCCCTGATGTCCGTTATTGATCTAGCCGCAAACCCGAGCGAGTTGCGTGCGCTCGCCGAACAATCCAACGCCTGGCCGTTCGAGCAGGCGAAGGCCATTGTCGCGCGGCTGAAGAAAAGCCCGAAGGACGAGGTGCTGTTCGAGACCGGCTATGGTCCGTCCGGCCTGCCGCATATCGGCACGTTCGGCGAGGTGGCGCGCACCTCGATGGTGCGCCACGCCTTCCGCGTGCTCACCGAGGACAAGATCAAGACGCGCCTGCTCGCTTTCTCCGACGACATGGACGGCTTCCGCAAGGTGCCCGACAACGTTCCGAACAAGGAGATGCTGGCGGAGCATCTCGGCAAGCCGCTGACGCGGGTGCCGGATCCGTTCTCCAACGAGTACCCGTCGTTCGGCCACCACAACAATGCGCGGCTGCGCGCCTTCCTCGATCATTTCGGCTTCGACTACGAGTTCGCGAGCTCGACCGACTATTATACGTCCGGCCGCTTCGACGCGACGCTGCTGAAGATGCTCGCCGCCTACGACAAGATCATGGCGATCATCCTGCCGACGCTGGGGCCCGACCGCCGCGCGACCTATTCGCCCTTCCTGCCCATCAGCAAGACCACGGGCGTCGTGCTGCAGGTGCCGATGATCCGCCGCGACGTCGCGGCGGGCACGGTGACCTACGTCGATCCCGATACCAACCAGGAAGTTGAAACGCCCGTTACCGGCGGCAACGTCAAGTGCCAGTGGAAGGCCGACTGGGCGATGCGCTGGGTCGCGCTCGGCGTCGACTACGAGATGGCGGGCAAGGACCTGATCGATTCCGTGAAGCTGTCCGGCGCGATCGCCAGAGCGCTCGGCGGCACGCCGCCCGAAGGCTTCAACTACGAGCTCTTTCTCGACGAGAAGGGCCAAAAGATCTCGAAGTCGAAGGGCAACGGCCTGACCATCGACGAATGGCTGCGCTACGCCTCACCGGAATCGCTCTCGTTGTTCATGTACCGCGAGCCGAAGGCGGCCAAGCGGCTGTATTTCGACGTCATCCCGCGCAATGTCGACGACTACCAGCAATTCCTCGACGGCTTTCCGAAGCAGGACGGCAAGCAGCAGCTCGGCAATCCGGTCTGGCACATCCACAACGGCAAGCCGCCGACGGGCGACATGCCCGTCACCTTCCAGCTGCTCCTGACGCTGGTGTCGTCGTCGAACGCGGAGAACGCCGAGACGCTGTGGGGCTTCATCGGCCGCTATCGGCCCGGCGTGAGTCCGCAGACGCATCCGAAGCTGGATGCGATGGTCGGTTACGCCATCAACTATTATCGCGACTTCGTCGCGCCGACGAAGCAGTTCCGCGTGCCTGACGACAGCGAGCGCGCGGCGCTGCAGGATTTGCGCGATGCGCTGTCGCAGCTGGCGCAGGATGCCTCGGCCGAGGACATCCAGAACGTTGTCTACGAGATCGGCCGCCGCGAGCCGTTCCTCGACCAGGTCAAGAAGGGCAAGGACGGGCGCCCCGGCGTGACGCTGGACTGGTTCAACATGCTCTACCAAGTGCTGCTCGGCCAGGAGAAAGGCCCACGCTTCGGCTCCTTCGTCGCGGTCTACGGCGTGCAGAACGCGGTCAACATGATCGACGGCGCGCTGGCGAGGAGTGCGTGAGCGACGCCATCACTGGCTCGCCCAGATGATGCGCGCAACCCAGGCGACATCGCTCGCCGCGACAGTTCGCGCCGCCTGTGACGCATCGAGGGGCGCCAAGTCCAAGGTCTTTGCCGTGCGGCGCTTCAGGGTCGCGATCGTGATCTCGTCCGTCTTGATCTTGACCACCACGCGATCACCCTTGCGGATCGGCGCCGCAGGCGAGACCAGGATGATGTCACCGTCGCGATAGGCAGGCAGTAGCGCAGCGCCGGAAATCTCCAGCGCAAAGACTTGACCGTCCTCTCCGATCGGAAGCGCTATCTCGGTCCAGCCCCTGCCGGTTGGAAGACCGGCCTCATCGAAGGCGCCGCTCATTCCGGCCTGTGCAAAGCCGAGCAGCGGTACCGAGCCGCGGCCGCTTCCACGGTCGTCATCAATCAGCTTCGCAAAGCTGTCGATCGAGGCGTCGGCCGCCGCCAGCGCCTTTGCGATCGATTCGGTCGAGGGCCAGCGCTCGCGGCCGTCGGCGGTGACGCGCTTGGACCTGTTGAAGGTGGTAGGGTCGAGCCCGGCACGCTTGGCAAGGCCGGACGGCGACAATCCGGCGCGCGCCGCCAGCCGGTCCAGCGCGGCCCAGATCTGGTCGTGAGTCAGCATCCTCTGCGCTTTGGCCTGTCTGACCATGGAAGGTCCAGCCCGTCGCAACTCAGGAAAACTGTCCTCAAATCAACCGGTTTTCCGTTTTTCGCGCAAGAGGCGACCGAGGCGGGGTTCGCAAACGAAACGGGTAGCCGTTCGCGTCAGGAAAGCGCGCAAAACGGGAATCTTGAGCCCCGTGCCGATTTCATCGGCGCGGAAAAGGCTCTAAGCCTTGAGTTCGGAAGGGGCGGCCTTTACGGTCGCGCCCGGGTTTCGAGGACCCGCGAAAAGCGAAAAAACCCAAGAGACTCAAAGAACAAACAAGGCTGCGGTAGCGGTGGTCAAGATCTACAAAATCTGTCCGGCCTCGGCCTGGCGCGAGGCGGAACGGCAGGGTGTCTACCGGGGCAGCGCAGATGACGCGCGCGACGGGTTCATCCATTTCTCGACCGCGGCCCAGGTTCCCGAGACCCTGCGCAAGCACTATTTCGGGCAGCGCGCGCTGTTCCTGGTCGAGGTCGACGGCGACGCGCTCGGCAGCGAGTTGCGCTGGGAACGCTCGCGCAATGACGAGCTCTTCCCGCATCTCTACGGCGAGCTCGATCTCGGCGCGGTCCTTGCGGTCATGAACCTCAACATGCGCTCCGACGGCAGTCACGATGTTCCGGAGCTGTTGCCGTGATCCGCGCCTTCGACGCCTTTTCGCTGCCGGTGCTGCGCTGGCTCGATCCCGAGGACGCGCATCGCCTCGCGATCCAAGGCCTGCGCTTCCTGCCGCCGGTCAAGCCGCGCGCCGATGATCCCAAGCTCGCGGTGCGCGCCTTCGGGCTGAACTTTCCCAATCCGATCGGCATGGCTGCGGGCTTCGACAAGAGCGCCGAGGTGCCGGACGCGCTGCTGCGGCTCGGCTTCGGTTTCGTCGAGATCGGCTCGGTGACGCCGAAGCCGCAAGCCGGCAATCCGCGGCCGCGGCTGTTCCGTCTCGAGCGCGACGAGGCGATCATCAACCGCATGGGCTTCAACAATGACGGCGCGGAGGCGGCTCTGCGCCGGCTTGCCGCGCGCGCGCAGCACGGCGGCATCGTCGGCGTCAATGTCGGCGCCAACAAGGATTCGCCGGACCGCGTCGGCGACTACGTCAAGCTGATCGAGACCTTCGCGCCGGTGGCGAGCTATTTCACCGTCAATGTCTCCTCGCCGAACACGCCGGGCCTGCGCAACCTTCAGGAAGGCGCGCTGCTCGACGATCTGCTCGCGCGCGTGATCGAGGCCCGCGAGCGCGTCAGGCAGAAGGCCGGCGACACGCCGGTGCTGCTCAAGATCGCGCCGGATTTGAGCCTCGCCCAGCTCGACGACGTCGTGCAGGTCGCGCGCTCGCGCCGGGTCGACGGCATGATCGTGTCGAACACCACGGTCGCGCGGCCGAGCACGTTGCGTGAAGAGACGCGGGCGAAGGAGCAAGGCGGCCTCTCCGGCCGGCCGCTGTTCCGTCTGTCGACGCGCATGGTCGCGGAGACCTATGTGCGCGTCGAGGGCGCATTCCCGCTGATCGGCGTCGGCGGCGTGGATTCGGGCGGCGCCGCGCTGACCAAGATCCGCGCCGGCGCCAGTTTGATCCAGCTCTATTCCTCGCTGGTCTACAAGGGCCTCGGCCTCGTCGACGAGATCAAGCGCGACCTGACCTCGACATTGCTGCGGACAGGGCGGGATTCGCTGTCGGAGATCGTCGGCGCCGATGCGGCGACGCTGACGGCGGAAGACTGGCCGGGGATGTGAGGCGTCCTTCGCCTCTCCTCGCCTGCGCAGACTTCGTAGCCCGGATGGAGCGCAGCGCAATCCGGGAAGCTATTCGCATGGACAAAGGCCCCCGGATTACGCTGCGCTCCATCCGGGCAACGGCTCTTCTATGATTTCGTAAACGTCGCCCGGTACAGCGCCGGATACCTCGCGCCCTGCAAGCCGCCGCGCGCGACGTAGAACGCGATCAGCGCACTCCACAGGCCGGCATTGCCGAACGATTGCAGCGCCAGCCAGGCGGCGAAGAAGATCGCGAGCGAGAGCAGCATCAGATTGCGCATCTCCCGCGCCCAGGTCGCGCCGACATAGATGCCGTCGAAACCGAAGGCGAACACGCCGGGGAGCGGCGCCAGCACGATGAAGGGCAGGAACTCGCGCGCCGCGCGGCGGACGTCCTCGCTCGCCGTCATGACGTTGATGATAGCAGGGCCGAACGCAGCGAACAGCACGGCGACGACAATTGCGAAGCCGAGCCCCCAGAGCAGCACCAGCCTCGTCGAATCCGCAAATCCCTTGGCGTCGCGGCCGCCAAAGGCGCGGCCGCAGAGCTGCTGGGCCGCATTGGCAAGGCCGTCGAGGAAGAAGGCGCTGACCAGGAGGAAATTGTTGAGCACGGAGTTCGCGGCCAGCGTGACGTCGCCGGCCCGCGCGCCCTTGGCGGTGAAGAACAGGAACACGGCGATCAGCGCCGCGGTGCGGATCAGGATGTCGGTATTCACCGCCAGGAGCCGCATCAGCTTGTCGCGATCGAACAGCGTTGCGCGAGGTATGGCAAAACCGCCGACCGCATGGCGCCTGCACACGATCACGCCGAGCATGAAGCCGATCGTCTCGGACAGAAGCGCGGCGATCGCCGCGCCGGCGATGCCGGTGTCGTAGACCAGCACCAAGAGGATCGTTGCCACCATGTTGACGAGATTGATGACGACCTGGAGCGCAAGGGCCGGATTGGCGCGGGCCTGCCCCACCAGCCAGCCGAGGATGACGTAATTGGCGAACGCGAAAGGCGAGGACCAGATCCGGATCATGAAATAGGTCTTCGCGGCGCGCGTCACGCCATCGCTGCCGCCCATCAGGTCGAACAGTGCGCCTGCCAGCGGCAGCTGCAGCACGATCAGCGCCGCGCCGATCAGGCCGGCGACGATGAAGCCGCGCACCAGGATCACGGTCTGCTCGCGCGTCTCGCCCGCGCCGAGCGCCTGCGCGGTGAAGGCGAGCGTGCTCATGCGCAGGAAGCCGAACAGCCAGAACAGGCAGTCGAAGATGACGGAGGCCATCGCGACGCCGCCGAGCAGCGCGGCATCGTCGAGCCGTCCGATCGCGGTGGTCGAGACCACGCCGATCAGCGGCGTCGTGAGGTTCGCGACCATCGCAGGACCTGCGATGGCGAAGACCTGCCGGCTTCCGACGCGGTGATGGACGGGTGCGTGCATCTTTCAGAACACGAGCACCATGCCGTCTTCGGCGGCGAGGTGCTCGACCTCGCCCAGGCGCGACAGCATGTCGTCGCTCATATGGGTGAGGACGAGCCGCTTGGCGCCGATGTCGGGCAGATGCTGTTCCAAGGTCTTCAGGCTGAGGTGATTCTTGACCACCTTCTCGTACATATAGGCTTCGGCGATGAAAAGGTCCGCGCCATGCGCCAGCGGAATGAGCGTCTCCGTCCATTCGGTATCGGCGCTGTAGGCGAGCGTGCGGCCCTCGGCCGCGACGCGATAGGCCAGGAACGGTCCGCCTGATTCGCCGTGCACGACCGGATAGGGCGTCACATTCACCGCGCCGAAGCTTTGGCTTTGCCCGGGCGCGAGCTCGACCAATTTCAGCTCGAAGCGCTGCTCGGACTTCGAGGAATGCTCGAACAGCGCCTCCATCACCTCGCGCAGCCGCCTCTCGATGCCTTGCGGACCCGCGATCGTCAGCGGCCGCGTTCGTCGCGAAAATTGCGCGTCGAGCAGAAAGAACGGCAGGCCGGCAAAATGGTCGCCATGGAAATGCGTGATCAGGATCAGGTCGATGTCGCCCCGATCGATCTCGAGCCGCTTCAGCGCCGGCAGCGCCGACGCACCGCAGTCGATCAGGAAGTTCGCTTTGCGCCCCGAGATGTGGAAGCAGGTGTTGAGCCTGCCGCCGGAGCCGAAGGCATCACCGCAGCCGACGAACCGCAATTGCATCGGCTGCGCACTCCCTCAATCCGATCCTTACCTGCCGCGCGGCGCGCCGAACACGCGCGACAGCAGCCAGATCGGAATCACGATGACCGCACCGAGCAGGAAGTAGCGCCACAGCCAGTTCACCGCATCGAAGCCGAGGTCCCACAGCCGCTGGAACAACAGGCGAATGCTGTGGATGATGTTCCAGGGGTCGAAGCCGATCGTCGCCAGCACGACGCCGACCAGGATCGAGAGCAGCACCAGGCGGAACGCGACCGCCAGCGGCGAGCCGCCGAGAAAGCGGTGCAGGCCGTCGCTGCGGCCGGCCGGCAAATCTCTGACGTCTTGGACCATCGCAAACTCCTGAAGCGGATTCGAACCCATTATAGGACACGGCGGGGGACATGGGGAACCCGCAAGAGGCCGTCAATCGGGTTACGGGAGTTTAATTCGGGCGGAAGAGGGAGCGCACCGTCCTCGTGGCAACAGTTCACACCTCGATCTCCGCCGGCTCGGCTTTCAGCATCTTCTCCAGCGTCTCCAGCCGGTCGGCCTCGCGCGGCGGCTTGTCCCAGCGCAGGCGGCTGATGCGGGGGAAACGCATGGCAACGCCGGATTTGTGCCTGGGCGAGCGCTGCAATCCTTCGAAAGCGACCTCCAGCACCAGCCCCTTGTCCGCTTCGTGCACGACGTGGCGGACGGGGCCGAATTTTTCCGTGGTGTTGCGGCGGACGAAGCGGTCGATCTGCAAGAGCTCCTCGTCGGTGAAGCCGAAATAGGCTTTTCCGACCGGCACCAGCTCCTCGCCATTCTCGGTCTCGGTCCAGACGCCGAAGGTGTAGTCGGAATAATAGGACGAGCGCTTGCCGTGGCCGCGCTGCGCATACATCAACACGGCGTCGATGATGTGCGGGTCGCGCTTCCACTTCCACCATTGCCCCTTCGGCCGGCCCGGCAGATAAGGCGCATCGCGCCGCTTCAGCATGACGCCTTCGACGGCGTCCGCATCCTCGCCGGCGCCGGCGCTGGCGGGGTCGGCGCGTGCGGCGGTCAGCGCCTCCCAGCTACCGAAGGGCACGGTGGGCGAGAGATCGATGCGGGGATCGTCGAGCTTTGCGATGAATCGCTCCAGCCGCTCGCGCCGCTCGGCAAAAGGCAACTCGCGCAGATCGTTCTCGTCGTCGCCGAGCAGATCGTAGGCGCGCAGGTGAATCGGAAACTCCTTGATCAGCTTCGGCGAGACGACCTTGCGGTTGAGCCGCTGCTGCAACACGTTGAAGCTCTGAACGCGGCCTTCGCGCAGGATCAAGAGCTCGCCGTCGATCGCGCCAGGCAGGCGCAGCGACGGCACGAGATCCGGAAAGCTTCCCGTGATGTCCTCGCCGGTGCGCGAATAGAGCCGCGCGGTGATATGGCCGCGCTCGTCGCGCCCCGCCACCGCCTGCACGCGGATGCCGTCCCATTTCCATTCGGCGATGTAATCGGCGGGATCGAGCGCGGCGAAATCCGCATCCTCGATCGCATGCGCCAGCATCACCGGGCGGAACGGCGCGGGATCGCGGTTGACGGGCTTGTCGCCGCGGCCCTCCAGCCAGGCGAACAGGTCGAGATAGGGTGGGACGAGCCCCGGCCAGATCAGCTCGATCTCGTGCGGGTCCTTGTCGCCGAGCGCTGCGGCCGCAGTCTTGGCAAGGCGCGCGGAGATGCCGATCCGCAAGCTCCCGGTGACGAGCTTCAGCAGCGCCCAGCGCCCGGTCTCATCTAACTCGTCGAGCCAGCGCTCGAGCTGCTTGGGCAGCTCGGTCTTGCCGAGCGTGCGCAGCGTGGTGACGACCTCGGTGAGGCTCGGTGGCGGCGGGTTGTTGTGGGCGGCGAGCGCGGCCTTCGGCCACATCAGCGCCACCGTCTCGGAGAGATCGCCGACATAGTCGTAGCTCAGCCCGAACAGCACCTCGTCCGTGCGTGCTGCGATGAGGTCGCGGATCAGCGCGGGCTTGGCGTGCTTGAAGCTGAGTGCGCCGGTCAGCGCAGCCAGCGCATAGCCGCGGTCGGGATCGCCGACCTCGCGGAAATAACCGGTGATCAGCCGCAGCTTGTTGTTGCGGCCGGGCTCATAGGCGAGGCGGTCGAGCAGCTCGGCGAAGCGGTTCATGCTTCGGCCTCGCCTGGAATGGGCGTCTCGCTCTCCTCCTCGTCGCCATAGCCGACGAGGTCGAGCGGCCGTGCCTTCAGGCCCTTGCTCCGGCACCAATGCACAAGCGCATCTTCCTGGCCGTGGGTGACCCAGATCTCGCCGGCGCCGGTCGCCGCGATGGTCGCGGTGAGGCCGTCCCAGTCGGCGTGGTCGGAGATCACCAGCGGCAGCTCGACGCCGCGCTGCCGCGCCCGGGCGCGCACGCGCATCCAGCCCGAGGCGAAGGCGGTGACCGGATCGGGGAAGCGCCGCGTCCAGAGATCGGAGGTGGCCGAGGGCGGCGCCAGCGTGATGGTGCCGGCGAGCGCCGCCTTCTTCATGCCCTTCACTGGTTTGAGCTCGCCGAGGTCGATCCCGCGGCTCTGATAGTAATGCGTGATCGTCTCCATCGCGCCATGCAGGTAAATCGGCGCATCATAGCCGGCCTGACGCAGCAGCTTGATCACGCGCTGCGCCTTGCCGAGCGAATAGGCGCCGACGAGATGCGCGCGCTCCGGAAACAGTGCGACGGAAGCGAGCAGCTTCTTGACCTCGTCGCTCGCATCGCCATGCCTGAAGACCGGCAGGCCGAACGTCGCCTCGGTGATGAAGACGTCGCATGGCACCAGCTCGAACGGCGTGCAGGTCGGGTCCGGCGCGTCCTTGTAGTCACCGGAGGCGACGATGCAGGTGTCCTTGCACGAGACGGCGATCTGCGCCGATCCCAGCACGTGGCCGGCGGGGTGAAACTTGACCTTGACGTCGCCGAGCCGGATCTCCTCGCCATAGCGGATGGCCTGGGTCGAGCCGGCGAAGTTCTCGCCATAGCGCAGCCGCATCATGTCCAGCGTTTCCTGCGTCGCCAGCACCGCGCCATGGCCCGCACGGGCATGGTCGGAATGGCCGTGGGTGATCACGGCCCGCTCCACGGGGCGGACGGGGTCGATATGGAAGCCGCCGGGCTTGCAGCACAGGCCGGCAGCATTTGGCAGCAGGATGTCTTGCGGGCGCATGCCTGTTATATAAGTCGAACCATTACATCTTCGAGTCACTTACCCATTTCGTTTCCTGGTTCCTCAATGCCGCTCCGCCTGTTCCTGACCTCCGGCGATCTCATGGCCGACCGCCGTTTCGAGTTCGCGCGCGATCTCCAGCTCAAGGGCGACCTTCCCGCCGCGGCCGACCTCCTGGAGCAGGCGATCGAGCTTGCACCTGATTTCACCTCGGCCTGGTTCACGCTCGGCGAGATACGTCAGCAGCTCGGCCAGCGCGACAAGGCCATCGCGGCCTTTCGTGAAGCGCGGCGATGCGACCCCGAGGACCAGCACGGCGCCGGCCTGCACCTGATGCGGCTCGGCGATACCGAGATGGCGGAGATGCCCAAGGCTTACGTGCAGGCCTTGTTCGATCAATACGCCCCGCGGTTCGAGCACGCGCTGATCAACGATCTCGGCTATCGCGCCCCGACGCTGATCTTCAAAGCGGTGCTGGCGGCGCGCGTCGCCGCCAAGAAGCCCGCCTACTTCAAGCGCACCATCGATCTCGGCTGCGGCACCGGGCTCGCGGCCGCTGCCTTCGCCAAGCAGGTCGACCATTTCACCGGCATCGATTTGTCACCCGGCATGATCAAGGAGGCGCGGGCGACGAACCTCTATGCCGAGCTCGAAGTCGCCGACATGATCGAGGGCCTGCGCGGCAAGCCAGATGCCAGCGCGAACCTCGTCGTGGCCGCGGATGCGTTCGTCTATCTCTCCGATCTCGCACCGGTGCTGAGCGAAACAAGGCGTGTGCTCGTCTCAGGTGGCGTGCTCGCCTTCACGCTGGAGACGCATGCGGGCGACGGCATCGTGCTCGGCGACGGCCTGCGTTATGCCCATTCCGCGGAATATGTGCGCGGCGCCATCGCGAAGGCGGGGATGAAGCTGCTGACGCTGGAGCCGGCCTCGCCGCGCAACGAGAACAATGAGCCGGTGCGTGGCCTCATCGTGGTCGCCGAGAAAACTTGAGTCTAGGCGCTAACATCTTGCGATTTGAGCGTCATTGCGTCGCAAAGCTGCGACTTCCCACTTGCGAGCCGAGCTGCGATGTCAGCACAATGCGCGCATCAGGGAGAAAACAACAATGACCAAGAATCCATCGCGGCGCGATTTCAGTGCCGGCGCGCTCGCCACCATCGCCGCGTCGACATTGCCCGCGCCCTACGTCTGGGCCGCGGAGAAGAAATACGATGCGGGCGCCAGCGACACCGAGATCAAGATCGGTCAGACCGTGCCGCATTCCGGCCCCGGCTCGCTCTACGGCGTGCTCGGCCGCGTCGGCGAAGCCTATTTCCAGATGCTGAACGAGAAGGGCGGCATCAACGGGCGCAAGGTCAAGTTCCTCACCATGGACGACGCCTACAGCGCGCCGAAATGCGTCGAGGCGACGCGGCGCCTAGTCGAGCAGGAAGAAGTGCTCGCGCTGTACGGCTCGCTCGGCACCGCGCCGCAGACCGCCGTGCACAAATACCTGAACTCCAAGGGCGTGCCGCAGCTCCTGCTCAACACCGGCGCGTCGAAGTGGAATAATCCGAAAGAGTTCAAGTGGACGATGGCGGGCCTGCCGCTCTATCCGACCGAGGCGCGCATCCTCGCGCGGCACGTCGTCAGCGTGAAGCCGAACGCGAAGATCGGCATCCTCTACCAGAACGACGACTTCGGCCGCGACTTCCTCGGTCCCTTCAAGAAGGTGCTGACTGACGCCGGCGGCACCGCACAAGTGATCATGGAGCAGACCTATGATCTCACCGAGCCGACCGTCGATTCCCAGCTCATCAATCTCTCCAAGTCCGGAGCCGACGTCTTCTACAACATCTCGACCGGCAAGGCCTCGTCGCAGTCGATCCGGAAAGTGGCCGAGCTCGGCTGGAAGCCGCTGCACCTGCTGTCCGCCGGCTCCACCGGCCGCTCGATCCTCAATGCCGCGGGCCTCGAGAACGCCACCGGCATCGTCGCGATCCGCTACAACAAGGAGGTCGGCCTGCCCAAATGGGAGAAGGACCCGGACGTGATTGCGTTCGAGGAGCTGCGCAAGAAGTACACGCCGGCGATCGATCCCGACAACACCATCGCCTTCGCCGGCTACGGGCAGGCCGCCACGATGGCCGAGATCCTGCGCCGCTGCGGCAACGAGCTCACCCGCGCCAACGTGCTGAAGCAGGCATCGAACCTCCAAGGTTTTCACTCGCCCTATTTCCTCGACGGCGTCACCTACAGCTACACGCCCGAGGACTACACGCCGATGAAGACGCTGTTCATCTCCACCTTCACCGGGAAAGACTGGGACATCTCCGACAAGCCGATGTCGGAGTAGGCACTCACATCGTCATGGCCGGGCTTGTCCCGGCCATCCACGCCCTTCCACGCAGCACAAAGAACGTGGATGCCCGGGACAAGCCCGGGCATGACGGCCTCCGCTGATTTTCAAATGCGATTGGACTTTGCTCTGCCAGCAGAGCGGGAGCGCAGCTAGCTGGCCATCGCCAGCCGATACGCCTGCGCTGCATTCACGCCGCACGCCTTGTCCCGCACGCCGGAGCCCAGCTTCGCCAAACACGCCTCCAGCGCCGTCTTGATCTCGCCGTAGCTCCCCGCAAGCAGGCATACGGGCCAATCCGATCCGAAGATCAGCCGGTCCTCGCCGAAACATTTTGCGGTGTGCGCGACGAACGGAAACAGCCGTTCCGCATTCCAGTCGTCCCAGACCGCCTCGGTCGCCAATCCCGAGATCTTGCACCAGACATTGCCGCAGGCAGCCAGCGCTGCGATGCGCTCGGTCCATTCCGCGCTCCTGCCGGCGGCAATCGGCGGCTTGGCGGCGTGATCCAGCACGAAACGCGCGTGCGGAAAGGCCTGCGCGGTTGCGATCGCCGCGGGCAGCTCGCGGCTGCGGACAAGGAAATCGTAAGCGAGATCGTGGGCGAACACGGCCGTGAGTCCGCGCTGGACGTCCTCGCGCAGCAGCCAATCCGCATCAAGCTCGTCGTGGACCTGGTGGCGGATGCCGACCAGCTTGCCGCCACCAGGCAGATCGCGCAGCCGGTCGAGCGTCTCGCCGAGCGCCGCATCGGTGAGATCGGCCCAGCCGACCACGCCGATCACCGAGGGCGTCGCATCCGCGATACGCAGGAACTCTTCGGTCTCTTCCAGCGCGGAGCGGCATTGCACCAGGATGCTGGCGTCGATGCCGTTCGCCTGTAGTAGCGGCGCGAGATCGGCCGGGCCGAAGGCACGGCGGATCGGCGCCAGCTCGTCCGCTTCCATCCAGGGATAATCGGCGCGCGCCGGATCCCAGAAATGCTGGTGGGCATCGACGATCATGCCTCAACCTCCGCCGGGAAGCGGCGCGCGCGCATCGACCAGCTTTCGCGTCCGCAGCTCCTGCCAGAATGCCGGCGGCACCGCCTTCTCGGACATCGCGATGTTGTCGGCGACTTCGGCGGCATTGCGCGCACCCATCACGGCGACCGTCACCGCCGGATGGGCCATGCAGAATTGCAGCGCGGCGGCTTTCAGCTCGGTGCCGTGCCTGCGGCAGAGTTCGTCGAGCTCCAGCGCGCGTGCCACGAGCGCAGCATCAGCATCCTGATAGTTGAATTTCGCGCTCGCCCGCGGATTGGCCAGGATGCCGCTGTTGTAGATGCCGCCGAGCAAGATGCCGATATTGCTGGCCTGGCACAGCGGAAACAGCGCATCCAGTGCGTCCTGGTCGAGCAGCGTGTAACGGCCGGCGAGCAGGAAGCAGTCGACCGGCACGGCCTCGGCGAAGCGAGCCAGCATCCCCGACTGGTTCATCCCGGCGCCGATCGCCTTGACCGTGCCGTCCTCGCGCAGGCGCTGGAGCGCGCGGAAGGCGCCGGTGACAGCATCGTCATAATGATCGTCGGGATCATGCACGAGCAGGACGTCGACGCGGTCGAGGCCGAGGCGCTGCAGGCTCTCCTCCACCGACCGCATCACGCCGTCATAGCTGAAATCGAACACCGGCCGCTCGCGCGGCGTGCCCTTGTAGTGCTCGTCCTCCGGCGCAGCATTGTCCGGTGCGCGCAGCAGGCGGCCGACCTTGGTCGAGATGACGTAGGAGTCGCGCCTCTGTTGCCGCAGGAAGGCGCCCAGCCGCCGCTCCGCGAGGCCGAAGCCGTAAAGCGGGGCGGTGTCGAAGAATCGGACACCGAGCGACCAGGCGCGTTCAATCGTCGCTTGCGCATCGGCATCGCTGACGGGCGAGAACAATCCGCCGAGCGGGGCTGAACCGAGGCCGATCGAGGTGACATCGAGCGCGCCGAGCCGCGATCTTTTCATTCCCATGCCTTCCAGCGATCGTCGTCCATTCCAAATCATCTCTCCCGCTTGCGGAAACCGCAAGCGGGAGAGGCATGCAGAAGCGCGGGGCTGGGCAGCGCTCCTACTTCAACATCTTCGCGACGTTGTCCTTGGTGACGAGATCGAGGCCGGTGTAGACGATCTCCGGCACCTTCTCGCCCTTCTTGATGGCGAGCAGCGTGTCCATCGCCTTCTCGCCCATCTCGAACGGACGCTGGCCGACCAGCGCATTGGCATAGCCGTCACGCAGCAGCTCGAGCTGCATCTTCAGCGTATCGGCGACGACCAGCGTGAACTTGCCGGAATCGATGTCCTTCTTGTTCCTGCTGGCGAAGGCTTTGAAGCCTTCGGGCGCGAACATCGGCCAGCCGCCGATCGGAACGATGGCGGCGAGATCCGGCGTTGCGGTGCGCATATCCGTCATCTGCTGGACCGCGAGCGCGGGATCGTCGTTGCAGAAGCTCGGCGAACCCGCGACCTCGGTCCATTTCGAGCCCTTCAGCGCCTCGCGCACCCCGTCGACGCGCTCGGCCAGGTTCTTGGCGCCGGGACCGCCGGAGACCATGGCGTATTTGCCGCCGTCAGGCCGCAATTTCAGCAATTCCTTGCCGAGGGCCAGGCCGAACTCCTTGTTGTTGGTGCCGATATAGGCGATGCGCTTGGAGCCCGGCGCGTCGGCGTCGAAGGTGATGACGGGAATGCCGGCGGCGGTCGCCGCCTCGATCGACTTGGTCATGGCCGCGACGTCCGCGACCGAGATGGCGAGACCGTCGACCTTCTGCGTGATGAAGTCCTGGATGATCTGGGCCTGGTTCGCCGGCTCATGCTCGACCGGTCCCTTGTAGATGCACTCGATGTTGCCGAGCTCCTTGGCGCGCTTCAGGCAGCCGTCGCGCGAAAAATCGAAGAACGGATTGTTCATCGCCTTCGGCACGATGACGAAGCGGTAGTTCGCAGCAAATGCCGGCGTCGCCATCATCGCAACCGCGATGCCGGCAAGAAGCAGTTTCCTCATTGTCTCCTCCACTCTTGTTGGTGCCTATCCCCTCGAAAGCCCCCGGGAAGCGGATAGGCGACGTTTTCCTTGCCTTCCCGAGATGTCGTCATTTCACGTCATCCGCGAGCGGACGCGGTCGACCAGCACAGCCAGAATGATGATCACGCCGACCAACGTCTGCTGCCAGTACGAGCTGACCTGGGCCAGCACGAGGCCGTTGCGGATCACCTCCAGCAGCACGCAGCCGACGATGGCCCCGAGCGGACCGCCGATGCCGCCGGCGAGATTGGCGCCGCCGATCACGGCCGCCGCGATCACGTTGAGCTCGTAGGACATCGCCATGTTGGCCGGCGCCGATCCGAGCCAGCCGGAGATGATGATGCCCTGCAGGCCCGCGGCGAGCGCGCAGATCACGTAGACCTCGATCTTCACCCGCACCACCGGAATGCCGGTGAGCTCGGCCGCCTTCTCGTTGCCGCCGAGCGCGAAGACGTGGCGGCCGAACGAGGTGTGATGCAGCACCACGGCCATGGTCAGCGCCAGGATCACGAGATAGATGAACGGCGCCGGCACGCCGAGCACGTCACCGGACGTGAGCGCGTAGAAATAATCGGCGTCCGGCCCTCCCGGGAAGCTGCCGCGTCCGTTGGAGACGACATAGCCGAGCCCGCGCACGATCGAGAGCATGCCGAGCGTGGTGACGAAGGGCGACAGGCCGAGCACGGCGATGCAGAAGCCGTTGACGAGGCCGGCAATCAGCGCGACGCCGAGGCCGGCGAGGATCGAGATGAGCAGGATCAGCCCCGGAACATTGGCGAGCACGGTCTTGCCGTCGGCCGCCATGTGCACCAGCGGCGATCCGGGCGCCGACAGCTCGGTCATCACCATCGATGTGATCATGGCGGAAAAGCACATCATCGATCCCACCGACAGGTCGATGCCGCCGGTGATGATCACGAAGGTGACGCCGAGCGTCGCGATGGCGATGAAGGAAAAGTTCTTCGCCACGTTCTGCATGTTGCCCTGGGTGAAGAAGTAGGGGCTGGCGAAATGCATGATCACCAGCAGCACCGCCAGCGCGAGCAGGACGTAGCCGGTCTGCGAGGCGAAGATGCCGCGCTGCCACCACCTGATCTTGCCGACATTGGTGAAGGTAATAGGGGATTCCAAGGGCATGGCCATCACGCCGCCTCCTTCGCACCGGTGATGAGGGCGGTGACCTCCTCGGGGGAGGTCTGGTGAATCGACTTGTCGGCGCGCTTCTCGCCGCGCCGCATGACGACGACGCGGTCGCATACGGCGAACACGTCGGGCATGCGGTGCGAGATCAGCATCACGGCGACGCCCTGCTCCTTGAGCCGGTGGATAAGGCCGAGCACCTGCTCGACCTGGCGCACCGAGATTGCGGCGGTCGGCTCGTCCATCATCACCAGCCGCGCATTGGACAGCCGGGTGCGCGCGATCGCGACCGCCTGGCGCTGGCCGCCCGACATCTGTCTGACGAGATCGTCCGGGCGCGTCTCCGAACGCAGTTCGCCGAACAGCTCCAGCGCGCGCGATGCCATCGCCTTGTGGTCGAGCAAGGCAATCGGCCCGAACCTGCGCTTCATCTCGCGGCCGAGAAAGACGTTGGCGGCGGCCGTGAGATTGTCGGCGAGCGCGAGGTCCTGGTAGACGACCTCGATGCCAACGGCGCGGGCATCGACGGGCCGGTTGAAATGCACCGCGCTGCCGGCAAAGCGCATCTCGCCATGCGTGGGGCGGAAATTGCCGGCGATGATCTTCACCAGCGTCGACTTGCCCGCACCGTTGTCGCCCATCAGGCCGACCACTTCGCCGGGCCAGACCTGCATGTCGACGTCGTGCAGCGCGCGGATCGCGCCGAACTCCTTGCCGATGCCGGTGAGTTCGAGCACCGGTGTCGCGTCAGTCTTCGTCATCAGCGGCGTTTCCTCAGACATAGCGGTTGACCAGGGATTCCAGATATTCCTGCCGGCCCGAGCGCGGCTGCGGATCGAAGCCGGGAGACATCGCGCGGTCGGCCAGATCGGCGAGCGAACGCTGGCCGCCGAGAATGGCGCGGCCCTCCGGGCCGGCCCAGCCCTCGTAGCGCTTTGCGAGCGGCGCACTCAGCGTGCCGGCGTCGAGCATGTCGGCGGCGGCGAGGAAGGCGCGCGCACAGGCATCCATCGAGCCGACATGGGCATGGATGAGATCATCGGGATCGATCGACTGGCGGCGGATCTTGGCATCGAAATTGAGTCCACCCGTGGTGAAGCCGCCACGGTTCAGGATCTCGTGGAACACCAGCGCCAGCTCCGGCACGTTCATCGCGAACTGATCGGTGTCCCAGCCGAGCAGATCGTCGCCCCGGTTGATGTCGAGCGAGCCGAACACGCCGAGCGCCTCGGCCAGCGCGACCTCGTGATGGAAGGAGTGACCGGCGAGGATGGCGTGGTTCTGCTCGATGTTGAGCTTGACGTCCTTGAGCAGGTCGTAGCGTTCGAGGAAGCCGTAGCAGGTGGCGACGTCGAAATCATATTGATGCTTGGTCGGCTCCTTCGGCTTCGGCTCGATCAGCAGCGGGCCCTTGAACCCGATTTTGTGCTTGTGCTCGACGACGAGCGAGACGAAGCGGCCGAGCTGGTCGAGCTCGCGCTTGAGATCGGTGTTGAGCAGCGTCTCGTAGCCCTCGCGTCCGCCCCACAGCACGTAGTTCTGCCCGCCGAGCCGGTGCGTGACCTCCAGCGCGGCGCGGACCTGGCCGGCGGCATAGGTGAAGATGTCGGGATCCGGATTGGTCGCGGCGCCCGCCATGTAGCGGCGGTGCGTGAACAGGTTCGCAGTGCCCCAGAGCAGGCGGACCTTGCTCGATGCCATCTTCTGCTCGAACAGATCGGCGATGGCGTTGAGGTTGGCGACGGACTCGGCGAGGGAGGCGCCCTCCGGCGCCGCATCGACGTCGTGGAAGGTGAAGAAGGGGACGTCCAGCAGGCGGAACAGCTCGAAGGCGGCATCGGCCTTGGCGCGCGCCATCGCCATCGCATCGGTGCCGTGGTGCCAAGGCCGCAGGAAGGTCTCGCCGCCGAAGGGATCGCCCCCCGGCCAGCAGAACGAATGCCAATAGCAGACCGCAAAGCGCAGATGATCCTCGAGCCGGCGGCCATGCACCAGGCGGTCCTTGTCGTACCAGCGGAAGGCGGGCGCACCTTCGGCCTCCTTGCCGCCGAAGGCGACGGGTGCACTTGCACCGAAGAATTTGGCTGGCGCGTTCACTTAAGACTCCTTCAATGCGGGATAAAGCGCGCGCCATCGCCGATAGGCCTCGTCATAGGCCGCAGCGACGGACGGGCGGGGTGTGAAGCTTGCGAGCCGCCGCGGGCGCGTGCAGACGTCAGCGGGATTCTCGCCTGTTACGGCGAGCCGGCCGAGGCGCGCAGCGCCGAGCGCGGCGCCGACCTCGCCTTCCTCGACGCGATGGACGGGCATGCCGAGCACGTCGGCGCAGATCTGCGCCCACAGGGGCGAGCGCGAGCCGCCGCCGACGAGATCGACCTCGGCGATCGGCCCGCTGGCTGTGCTGAGCGCCGCCAGATTGTCGCGCGCGGCAAAGGCGACGCCTTCGAGCACGGCCTGCACGATCTCCGAACGCCCGGTCGCGCCGCGTAGGCCGACGAAGGCGCCGCTGGCAGCGGCATCGTTGTGCGGCGTGCGCTCGCCGTCGAGATAAGGCAGGAACTGGACCGTGCCAGGTGCATCGACGCGCTCGCCGAGCGGCGCCAAGAGCGCTGCGGCCGGCGTCTCCATCACCTCGGCGAGCCAGGCGAGCGAGGCCGCGGCCGACAGCATTACGCCCATCTGATGCCAGAGGCCGGGCAGCGCGTGGCAGAAGGCATGCACCGCCGAAGCCGGCGCCGGAGCGAAGCGATCGGTGACGCGGAACAGGACGCCCGACGTTCCCAGCGACAGGAAGGCATCGCCGGGCGCGATGGCGCCAAGCCCGATCGCGCTGGCCGCATTGTCGCCGGCGCCGCCCGCGATCACGACATTTTTCGCCATGCCCCAGCGCTGCGCGTATTCAGGCGCGAGCACCGCACTCACAGCACTGCCCTCGACGAGGCGCGGCATGTGGTGCAGATCGAGCCCGGTGGCATGCAGCAGCAGCGCGGACCAGCGCCGCAGGCCGACGTCGAGCCACAGCGTGCCTGACGCGTCCGACATGTCCTCGACCATCTCGCCGGTGAGGCGATAGCGGACATAGGCTTTCGGCAGCAGCACCTTTGCCACGCGGTCGAAGATCTTCGGCTCGTGCCGTGCCACCCAGAGCAGCTTCGGCGCGGTGAAGCCGGGCATCGCGAGATTGCCGGCGATCGCGTGCAGCGAGGGACAGCGCCGCTCCAGCGCTGCGCATTCGGCCTGCGAGCGGCCGTCGTTCCAGAGGATGGCTGGACGCAGCGGCCGGCCGTCCTCGCCAAGCGGCGTCGCGCCGTGCATCTGACCCGACAGCCCGATGCCGCGCACCTGCGCAACCTCGCGCGGATGGCGCGCGGCGAGATCGTCGACGGCGCCGACGGCCGCATCGACCCAGGCGTCGGGATCCTGCTCGGACCACAGCGGCGCAGGGTGCGACAGCGCAAGCTCGCGCGCCGCCGTCGCGGTCACCGCGCCGGCTTCGCTCGCGAGCACCGCTTTCACACCGGACGTGCCGATGTCGATCCCGAGATACAAATCGTCCTCCCTTTCGCCTGCCGCGGGCGAGCGATCTTGCGTCGCTTTTCCCCGCTGGCGGTCCCGTTTCCAAGTTCAGCTGCCGCTAGGGCAGATTGTCCCGCATCACGATGTCGATCCGGATCTTCTCCTGTTCACTCAAGATCGGCTCGCCGCGGGCGAGCGCGAGCAGCACCCGGACGGCCGCGCGCGCTTCATGTCCGGGGTTCTGCGAGATCGCGGCATCCATCACGCCCTGCAGCAGCAAGCGGCGGGTCAGCGCGGTGACGTCGTGCCCGACGAACACCACCTGCTTGTCGCGCCCGGCCGCGCCAGAGGCCTTGTCGTTCAGAGCCTTGTCGTTCAGCGCTTTGGCGACGCCCTGCGTGCCGGCGCCGACGTTGTAGAGACCGACGATGTCGCCATGCTTGCCGAGCAGCCGCGCCAGCAGCTGCTCCGAACGATCGTCCTCGTCGCGCCCTTCCAGCACCGGCAGCACGCTGAGATCGGGGAATTCCGTCGCCATCACCTGGTTGAAGCCGAAGATACGTTCGGCATGGTCGCGCAGGCCCTGCGAGCCCGCGATGATCGCGACCTTGCCGGACCTCTGGCCGACCAAGCGCCCGACCAGCGCGCCGGCGGTGCGGCCCGCGGCGATGTTGTCGATGCCGACATAATGGTGGCGGCGCGACGACGGCACATCCGAGACCAGCGTCACGACCTTGGCGCCGGCATCGACGAGGTCATTGATGGCGGCGCGGACGCTCGGATGGTCCAGCGCCACCACGGCGACGCCGTCATAGTCGCCGGACAGCGCCTCGAGCGAGGCTGCGAGCGCGGCGGGCTCGAACACGTCGGTTGCGATCATCTCGACATTGAGGCGGCGGGCCGACAGCCAGCCCGCCATCTCGCCGAGATGGGCCTCGATCTGCTGCATGAACGGGTTCGAGCCCGACGGCATCACGAAGGCGAAGCGGCGGGCGCGGCCGCGGGCGAGCTCGGCGGCGGCCACATGCGGCTGGAACGAATTGCGGGCGATGGCGTCCTTGACGCGCCGGACCGTGTCAGGGCGGACCCCCGGCCGGTTGTGCAGCACGCGATCGACCGTGGCGAGGCTGACACCGGCCTCGCGGGCGATGTCCTTCAGCGTCAGCACAGTCGGGGCGAGGGTCTCGGCCATGGCTGAAGGCTAGCAGAGGTGTTTTGAGGTACGCAACTCATTTGATGAGGGGATCGGTCTTTTTGCTTCCCCTTCCAGGAACGGCTTCCCCGGCGGGCCGTTGCCGGGGCGTGCGTAACGACATCACCCATGATTCCGGCGAGGGGCTGAGCCCGACGCTCGAGCGCAACATCCAGGCGCTGGTGGCGCGGCGGCGCCGGGAGCAGCAGGCGGCCAGCGGCCAGGACAAGGTCGCGGACGCGATCACGGCCTTCACCGGCAGCATGATCTTCGTCTACCTGCACCTCGCCCTGTTCGGGTTCTGGATCATTGCCAACCTGCATTGGATTCCGGGAATTCCGGCCTGGGACGAGAGCTTCGTCGTGCTGGCGATGATCGCCTCGGTGGAGGCGATCTTCCTCTCCACCTTCGTGCTGATCTCGCAGAACCGCATGACGGCGGCGGCCGACAAGCGCGCCGATCTCGATCTCCAGATCAGCTTGCTCGCCGAGCACGAGCTGACCAAGCTTGCCCACCTGCTCACGCAGATCGCCGAGCGGCTCGAGGTCAAGCCGGACGCGGAGCGCGACCTGGAGGAAGCGGCCCGGGACATCGCCCCCGAGCGCGTGCTCGACAAGATCGAGGAGACGCGCTCTTAAGCTATCGGCGGTCCAGCGCCGACAGCTCCAGCGTCAGGAACAGGCTGTTGGGATCCTCGACATAACCTTCGAACGGGCCGCATGCGACGAAACCGTGCGCCAGATAGAGTGCGTGCGCCGGCTTGAAATAGTCCCACGAGCCGGTCTCGAGGCTGAGCCGCGTCAGGCCGCGCGCGCGGGCTTCCGCGATGATGTGGCGCAGCATCTGGCCGCCATAGCCGCGCCGGCGCGCGGTCTGCAGCGTGTGCATCGACTTGACCTCGCCGTGGCGCGCCGAAAGCGTCTTCAACGCACCGGTCGCGACCAGCGTCTCGCCGTCCCAGCCGGTCCAGAATGCGACGTCGGGTGCACGCAGGCCCGCGAGATCGAGCGCATGGGCACTGCCCGGCGCGGTCTGCGCCCGCGCAGCAGCAACGTGGTGATCGAGCAGCGCGACGACGCGCGGATCATAGGTGTCGCCGGTCCGGATCTGCATCGTGCTCGTCTCCACGCTTTGCCCTCACATCTTGCCGTAGGACGCGCCGCGCCTGACGATGATGACGTAGCGCGCGTCCTGCTTGGTTTCGTTCTCGAAGATCACGGCGCGCATCACGTCGAAATCCAGACAATCGCCCTCGCGCAGCCGCACCGCCTTGGCGTCGATATGCACGGCGATGGCGCCCTCCAGCATCAGGAGCTGCTGGGTGAAGGCGTTGCGGCCCCAGGGGCTGTAGGAGACGCGCGCGCCGGCGGGAAGGTCGACCACGATGATCTCGATGCCGCTGGCCGCATCCGGCGGCGAGGCGTGCCGCCGGCGATAGCCGCTGTCGGGGTCGCGCCAGAGCGGCTGGTCCGCCAGCCGCACCAGGCGCTCCGGCGGCTTCTCGGCGAGCGCGACGACATCGCTGAGCGTGACGTCAAGCGCCGCGCAGAGCTTGTTCAGCAGCGCCGCCGTCGCACTGCTCTGCGCCCGCTCCACCCGCCCGATCATGGCCCGGCTGACGCCGGAGCGGCCTGCAAGCTCGTTCAACGTCATGCCCGCCTGCGTCCGCAGCGTCTTCAGGCGCCGACCGATGGCGCGATCGAGTTTTTGCTGGTCCATGGGTTTCATCCGAACATCGCCCGATACGAGGACCGCATCCGCCGGGGTGAGAGAAGCTTAGCGCGCGCGGAGGCACACGCCGGGAGCGGCAGTCCAATATATTAGAAATTTTGCGCAGGCCGTACGCCCGATTAGGATGCGCCCCAACCACAAAAAATCGGAGGCGACGAATGGATGGCCCGACGCAGCGGAGGATCAAAGCCAACGGCATCAGCCTCAATGTCGCCGAGCAGGGCGACGGGCCTATGGTGCTGCTCTGCCATGGCTTTCCGGAAGGCTGGTACTCCTGGCGGCATCAACTCGACGCGCTGGCGGCGGCTGGCTACCACGCGGTCGCACCGGATATGCGCGGCTACGGAAAGAGCGACCGGCCCGAAGCGATCGATCAATACACGATCCTCCATATGGTCGGCGATCTCGTCGGCGTGCTCGACGCGTTCGAGGCAAAGGACGCCGTCATCGTTGGACATGACTGGGGCGCGACAATCGCTTGGCACACGGCGCGCCTGCGGCCCGATCGCTTCCGGGCCGCCGCGATCCTCAGCGTACCGTATCGGCCGCGCAGTCCCGTGCGGCCGACGAGCGTCATGCCGCAGACGGCGGATGCGCAGTTCTATCAGCTGTACTTCCAGGAGCCAGGTATCGCCGAAGCGGAGTTCGAGCGGGATCCTCGCGCAACGCTCGGCGCCATGCTCTTCGGCGGCTCCGGCGAAGGGGCGACCGCGATCCGCGCCAATGCCGAGCGTCAAGGGCGGACGGTCGCCGCCGGCATGGTCTCCCGAAAGGACGGCATGCTGCCGAAGGTGCCGGTGCCGCTTCCGTCCTGGCTGAGTGCCGCCGAGCTCGACCACTACGCTGCCGAATTTGCGCGCAGCGGCTTTCGCGGGCCGCTCAATTACTACCGAAACATCGATCGCAATTGGGAGCTGATGGCAGCATTCGAGGGCATGCAAGTGGTGGTGCCCTCGCTCTTCGTCGCCGGCGACCATGACATGGTCATCGCCTTCCCCGGTGCCGCCGAACATCTCGCCAACATGAAGCAATGGGTGCCGCAGCTGCGCGAAATCAAGATGCTGCCCGGCTGCGGACATTGGACGCAGCAGGAGCGGCCGGCGGAGGTGAACGCGGCGATCGTCCAGTTTCTGAGAAGCCTGCCGAACTAAGGGCTGGAGCGGGCGAAGGGAATCGAACCCTCGTATGCAGCTTGGGAAGCTGCCGTTCTACCATTGAACTACGCCCGCGATGTGCGCTTTGCGCCCCTCTTGATTAGCCGAGACGGCGCCTGCCGCCAAGCGGTTTGGCGCGGCCGGCCGGACGCTTGTTAACGTCCTGATAAGATTCCAGGTGCGCCGGATTGTGGCGGTGTTATGATCGCTTCTCCGGGGAGAAACGTGCACTGAGTGGGGCGTGTGCATGGTGGGGCGGGCTTACGCGATATTCGACACGGCCATCGGCCGTTGCGGCATCATCTGGAGCGGCACCGGCGTGGTCGCCGTGCAATTGCCGGAGGCGCGGGAGATCGACACCCGCCGCCGGATTTTCCAGGTCCATCCCGAGGCGCGGGAGCAGCGCCCGTCCGAGAACGCCGAGCTTGCGATCGAGGGCATCACGGGCCTGCTGCAAGGTCACGATCCCGACTTCTCCGAGGTCAGCCTGGACGCCGGCGGGGTGCCCGGCTTCGACCGGCGCGTCTACGAGTACACCTGCAGCATTCCGCGCGGGGAGACACGCACCTATCACGAGGTCGCCCGGGCGCTGGGCGCCTCCGGCGCGTCCTATTCCGTGGCGCAGGCGATTGCGAGAAATCCGTTCATGCTGATCGTTCCCTGCCACCGGGTGCTGGAGGCTGGCAATTACACTGACCGGCTCTCGCCCTATGGCGGCGTGATCTCCAAGCGGCGGCTGCTGGCGCTGGAAGGGGCCCATCCCATCGCCAGCAAGACGCTGTTCGAGGTGCTGCTGCCGGTTGCTCCGCCGCGGGCGCCTACCTAAATACGCGGGATGCACGCCACCACGTTGCTGACGACGCCCTCGATCACGGCATCCGAGTTTCGCTGCGATGCGGGCCCGGACGACAGGCCGTTTGCGGAATGCCGCACCGGCCATTCCATCGCCTATGTCCGCTCCGGCAGCTTCGGCTGCCATTGCCGCGCCGGCTTCTTCGAGCTGGTGGCGGGCTCGATGCTGATCGGCGCCCCCGGCGAGGAATACACCTGCACGCATGAGCACGTGTCCGGCGACGTCTGCCTCGGCTTCTTCTTCAGCGAGGACCTGGTCGACGCCCTCGGCGGGCGGCGCGAGGTCTGGCAGATCGGCGCGACGCCGCCGCTGCCCGAGCTGATGGTGCTCGGCGAGCTGGCCCAGACGGCAGCAGATGGCAACAGCGATCTCGGCCTCGACGAGATCGGCCAGATCCTGGCTGGCCGTTTTGTCGACGCCGTCTCGGACAAAGCGCGCAAGCCGGCCACGCCCACCGCACGCGACCGCCGCCGCGCGGTGGAGGCGGCGCTGTGGATCGACGACAATTCGCATGCCGAGCTCGACCTCGAGCAGGCAGCGAAGCAGGCGGGATTGAGCCCGTTTCATTTCCTGCGGCTGTTCTCGGCCGTGCTCGGCGTCACCCCGCATCAATATCTGGTGCGCTCGCGGCTGCGCCACGCGGCACGGCTGCTCGCCGACGACGACATCGCCGTCACCGACATCGCCTATGACGTCGGCTTCGGCGATCTCTCCAATTTCGTCCGCACCTTCCATCGCGCCGCCGGCGTGTCGCCGACCAAGTTCCGGCAGGCGTCGAAGGGGGAGCGCAAGATTCTCCAAGAGCAGCTTGCCCTCAACTGACTAGGGTCGTCTCCGGCGCGTGCCCTTCGCGGCACGCTTCTTCGCAATGGAGACGAACATGTACGACCACATCGGATTGCGCGTTGCCGACCTCGACGCCGCCACGCGCTTCTACAGCGCAGTGCTGGCGCCGCTCGGCTTTGTCCTGTGCTCGAGCGGCGACGGTTATGCCGGCTTCGGGCCGAAGGGCGAGCCGGCGCTGTGGCTGCACCTGAACAAGGGCCGCAAGGCAGATGGCGTCCACATCGCCTTCCGCGCCCGGGATCATGATGCGGTCAAGGCATTTCACAGCGAAGGCCTCAGGAGCGGCGGCCGCGACAATGGCGGCGCCGGCCCGCGCAGGGATTACAGCCCGACCTATTACGCAGCGTTCCTGATCGATCCTGATGGCAACAATGTCGAGGCTGTTTGCGTGTGAGCGCTAGCCACTCGCTCCGTCATTGCGAGGAGCCCGTGACAAAATTGCGAAGCAATTTTGCACTGGTGCGACGAAGCAATCCAGACTGCTTCCGCGGAAAGATTCCTGGATTGCTTCGCTACGCTCGCAATGACGGTGTTTGTTGCAATCACTGGACATCATCAAGGACACCTTCATGGCCTCCATCCACAACGACACCTCCCTCCCCGCCCCCGCGCGCGACGTCTGGGACGCGGTGCGTGATTTCGGCGCGCTGCATCAGCGGCTGGTGCCGGGCTTCGTCACGGCGTGCACGCTCGACGGCGATGCGCGCATCGTCACCTTCGCCAACGGCTCGGTCGCGCGCGAAGTGCTGGTCGACTGCGACGATGCGCGGCGGCGCCTCGTCTATGCCATCAGCAACGAGCGGCTGAGGCATTACAGCGCCTCTGTGCAGGTCATTGCCGAGGGCGAGACGAGCTGCCGTCTCGTCTGGATCATCGACATGCTGCCGAACGAGCTCGCGCCTTACGTTCAGGGGCAAACCAAGGAGGCGGTGGCCGCCATGCATAAGGCGTTTCCGCCCGCTTCGGCCTGATCATTCACTGTGAGTTGTCTCACAGAAGCCCGTCCTCGCCGGCCGTAACCATGTCCGCGTGCGTCCGGTTGGCTCTGCTCTCCCGGCGGCGCCACGCACGCGAGGAGCATGCCATGAGAGGTGCGGACAAGGTGATCTGCCAGGCGGCCGCCGTGCTGCTGCTGTTTTCGATCTCGAGCGTGCCGGCAAAGGCGCAATTCCTCGGCGGCGGCGGTGCCGGCGGCGAGGACATGATGACCCAGATGGCGCCGATGCTGGAGATGATGAAGGCGAAGATGGGCAAGCGCCGCTTCGCCATGCTGATGCAGACCATGGGTCCGATGATGAGCCGCATGATGGAGAACGGCGGCGGCGGGCTCGGCGGCATGATGGGCGGCGGCAATTTCGGCGGCGGATTCGGTGCACCGAGCTATGGCGGCTACACACCGATGGGCGGCGGCACCATGCCGGTCGGGATCGGCAGCATGGGCGGCGGCGACATCATGGGCATGCTCGGCGGCAGCGGCGGCAGCGACATGATGGCGATGATCCCGCAATTGATGCGGCTCGCCAATACCGGCGGCGGCCATCGCCGCCACAAGCACCGTTAATCGGCAGCCGAAAGCGCCGGCTTGATCGCAGGCGTCTCGCGCGGTCCCCAGCGTGTCAGCACGACGCTGGAGCACGACAAGAGGCCGAGCACGACCATCGAGCTCGCGGCGAGCCAGAAGAAGCTCTGCGCGCTGGCGCCGTGCGTCGACAGCCACCAGCCGATGCCGGCGATGTAGATCAGCCGCGCGGTCTGCGCCAGCACGGGGCCGATCACCTTGGCCGCGCCTTGCGAGGAGAAATACATCGTCGTCGCAAGGCCGAAGAAGGCGTAGAACGGCCCGACCGTCGAAAGATATTGATGGCTCGCCGCGCGCACCGCCACACTGTCGGTGAACATGTTGACCCAGAGATCGGGGAAGATCGCAACGAGGCACGCCGGCACGCCGACCGCCACGAAAGCAGCAACGCTGGCGGTCCAGGCGATGCGCCGGGCCCGCGCGATGCGGCCGGCGCCGATCGCCATCCCGACCATCGGCACGCAGGCGATGCCGAACGAGAACGCGATCGAGGTCAGCAGGAATTCGAGCCGCGCGCCGACGCCATAGCCGGCGAGGATCGCCGTGCCGAACTGCGCCAGCATGTGCGTGAAGATCGAGATCGTCAGCACCGATTGCAGCGGCGAGAAGCAGGCGATGGCGCCGACCTTGAGGATGTCGAAGAACATCGCCCATTGAATGCGCAGGCCGCGCAGCTTCAGCGTGATCCGCGCGCGGCCGGAGAACAGGTACCAGCTCATGATGCCGATGTTCATAGTATAGGCGATCAGCGCGCCGGCGGCGACGCCGCGCATGCCGAACTGCGGCACTGGCCCGAGCCCGAGACCGAGCGTGCCGCCGAGCACGATCTGCCAGGCCGCGGAGTTGAGGATCAGGAAAGACGGCAGCTTCATGTTGCCGGTGCCGCGCAAGATGCCCGCCATGGTGTTAAGCAGCCAGGGCAGCACGGCGCCGCCGAAGAACACCTGCGTGTAGGCGATCGCATGCGTCAGTACATCGCCGCGGCCGCCGAGCATCTCGAGCAGCCTCGGCCCGAAGATCAGCATGCCCAGCATGAAGACGAGGCCGAAGCTGATACCGATCAGCATCGCGTGCACGGCCAATGCGCCGGCACGCTCGCGGTCCCCGGCGCCGAGCGCACGCGCGATGGCCGAGGCCACCGCGCCGCCCATGGCGCCGCCGGACATCGTCATGGTCAGAATGATCGTCGGAAACACCAGCGCCATCGCGGCCAGCGCCTCGACGCCGAGCCGGCCGACATAGGAGGTCTCGGCGATCACCACGCAGATACCGGCCGACAGACCGATCGCGTTCGGCCAAGCGAGCGAGAGCAGCGTGCGCAGGATCGGCCCGTCGGTCAGGGCGCTTCTGATCGGCGGCGGAGGCGGCGGCAGCGGGCGCTCTTGCTCATCGACCGGGATTTCGGCGATGTCGGACATGTCCTCTCCCGGGCGCAGGCGCCGTTTGCGGCGCAGCAATCACTTGGTGTGCCAATGGCGTCGTTCGTGCGAATGCCGCGGCTGAGGCGTGTTAGCACGGCGTGCTCCGATTCTGCCTGCGCCCGATGCAGGCGTGCCCTGCGGCAGCGCATTTCAAGCGGTGGAATTACTCGATCGTCCACACCAGCGGCGGCCGCCCGCCTACCGCGGTGCGCATCTGCACGCCGATGTGCCGGCCGCAGCCTGCGGCGAGACCCTCGAACAATCCCTCCAGCACCTTGGCGCAGGCGCGATGATAATCGGCGATGTCGTCCATCAGCTTCCAGCTCTGCTGCCGGATCTCGAACGTGCCTTCCGATTGCGTCATCTCGGCCGCATCATCCTGCGCGACGAGCAGCGCGTTCAGGAACGATGCGAATTCTCGCGCGCCGCCGCGGGTCGTCGCCAGTGCCGCTGCGACCTCGTCGAAATATTGCATGCCGATCAGCTTGCCGGTGAGGTGCAGCAGATAGCCGGCATCCTCCGGGCCGAACAGCTGCACCATCACGGGCGCGGCGGTGCGGACATATTCCATCGCGTAATTGCGATAGGCCTTTTCCAGCCGCGGTCTTGGCCAGCTCGCGACCGGCAAGGCGGGCGCCGTCTTCGCATCGAACAAAGGTGCTTCAAGGTGGCGCGCGAACACGAGGCGCTGGTCGAGCTCGAGCGGATGGTCGTAGAGATGGTAATAGCCTTCGAGCCCGTCCTGGCCGTCGACGCTCTGCTTGGTGCAGACGAAGCCGAGCCTGAGGTCGCCGAGGGCCGCGCCATTGTTGGCGTGCCAGCCGCGCAGCATGGCGCGTGAGACTTCGCCCGGCACGCCACAGATCGCAGTGCCCTTCCAGATCCAGCGCGGCGGCGGATAGCGGATCCAAGCCTTGGTGTCGCTCTCGTACATGTATTCGACATGCACGCCGCCGATCCAGTTGGAGAGATAGTGGTATTGCGCAGCCGCGACCGCCGGCGGCAGATGGTGGATCCCGAGCTTCCTGAGCCCCGGCAGGAAACGCTCCTGCTGCTGGCGACGAAACACGCGGAAGACGAATTCTGCGGCATCCGCCGTGCCGCGGCGCGTGACGACGGTGAGGATCAGCCCGGTGAAACAGGCGTGATAGAGATCGGCGATCGCACGCCAGCGCTTCCATTGCGCTTCCTGCGCGAGGTCTGGTGCGGTGGTCATGTTCGCTCCCTGATCATGGTTTTGATGGAGTGTGTCACCGCCGCCGGTGACAGGCAACATGACGCGCGTGCAGGCCTCCCTGCGCGGCTTTCCGTCAATTCCGCATCACGAATTTCGCGCCGCCTTGGCCGTCCGTTCGCGCTCAACGCGCTCCGTGACGTCGCGAGCCATCGCCACCGATCCCTGCACCGCGCCATCGTTGTCTCGCACCAATGCGAAGGTCATCTCGATGTAGAGCTTGCGCCCGCTCTTGTGCAGCGCGCGAGTCAGCGTCGGCTTGCCCGCAAGCTTCATGGTGCCGCTCGCGAGCGCGGCGTCGAAGCCTTTCCAGTGCGCGGCGCGAAGATGTTCGGGAATGATCAGATCGAGGTTCTCGCCGAGCGCTTCGTCGGCCGTGAAGCCGAACAGCGCGGTCGATGCGCGATTCCAGCGTGTGATCGTGCCGGAGCGATCGGAATAGATCAGCGCGTCCGCGACGTCGTTGATGATCTGTGCGTCGAGTTGGGATGGCTCAATCATGTCACCACCTTGTAGCCCGGATGGAACAAAGCGTAATCCGGGATCGCGCCACAAGTGAGACCTTCCCGGATTACGCTTGCGCTCCATCCGGGCTACAGGATCGGGCTACACCCGAAAATGCTTCGAGAGCTTGAGGCCTTGCGCCTGGTAGTTGGAACCGATGCGCTGGCCGTACATCGCGTCGGGGCGGGCCAGCATCTTTTCGTAGACGAGGCGGCCGACGATCTGGCCGTGCTCGAGGATGAACGGCACCTCGCGCGAGCGCACCTCCAGCACGGCGCGCGATCCCAGCCCGCCAGCGCCGGCATAGCCGAAGCCGGGATCGAAAAATCCGGCATAGTGCACGCGGAATTCGCCGACCAGGGGATCGAACGGCACCATCTCAGCGGCGTAATCGGGCGGCACCTGCACCGCTTCCTTGGAGGCGAGGATATAGAACTCGCCGGGGTCGAGGATCAGGCTGCCGTCGGGGCGCGCCGAAATCGGCTCCCAGAAATCCTCCACCGCGTAGCCCGCGCGGCGGTCGACATCGACGACGCCGGTGTGGCGCTTGGCGCGGTAGCCGACGAAGCCGCTCGCCTTCTCGCCGGAAAGATCGACCGAGACGGCAACGCCGCCCGAGAGATCGGCATCGTCGATGTCGACGAGACGCTCGCTGGCGTGCAGCGCATCGAGCTCGTCGGCATTGAGGATGGCATCGCCGGTGCGGAAGCGCACCTGGCTGAGACGCGAGCCCTCGCGCACCAGCACCGGAAACGTCTTCGGGCTGATCTCGGCATAGAGCGGGCCGTGATAGCCGGCGCCGATCATGTCGAAGCGGCGGGTGCCGTCGGCGATCACGCGGGTGAAGACGTCGAGCCGGCCGGTCGAGCTCTTCGGATTGGCGGCAGCGACGATCTCCGGCGGCAGCGCGAGGCTCTCGAGCAGCGGCACGATGTAGACGCAGTTGGTCTCGAGCACCGCGCCGTCGGCGAGGCTGAACTCGTGCAGCTTCAGCTCGTCGATGCGCTCGGCCACGGTGGCACCGGGCCCGGGGAGGAAGCTGGCACGGACGCGATAGGCGATATCGCCGAGGCGCAGATCGAGGCTCGCCGGCTGGATCTGGCTCTCGACGAAGTCGTACGCGGGCAGGATGAGACCTTCTTCCGCCATCGCCGCGATCATGCGGTCGGGCAGGATACCATTGGCGTCGGCGGCGACCGTGAACGTCAACCGGAGGGTCCTCATCAGGGGTCGAATGCATCCGGACATGCCGGAAATACAAGTCTTTTACGGCTATCCGATGGACGCCTTGACGGAAAGGGCATTGCGGAATATGAGCATCACTTATCCCGTGGTGATTTGAGCCGGCCGGCTTGCAGCCACGTTAAATAAGTCGCTAAACAGGCCGGGGACCTCTGTGATCCCGGCCCGTGGAGATATCCAGGCCGGTTTTTTTGTGACCGTTTTCGCCTCGACGGTCATGTCGGAGAGGGTCCTATGTCGAAGTCGTCTGCCACTTATCGTCCCGAAACCCGCCTGGTCCATTCCGGCACCCTGCGCTCGCAATATGGCGAGACCTCGGAGGCGCTGTTCCTGACGCAAGGCTATGTCTACGCCAGCGCGGAGGAGTGCGAGGCGCGCTTCAAGGGCGAAGATCCCGGCTTCATCTATTCGCGCTATTCCAACCCGACGATTGCAATGTTCGAGCGCCGCATGATCGAGCTCGAGGGCGCCGAGGCCGCGCGCTCGGCGGCAACCGGCATGGCGGCGGTGACGACCGCGATCCTGGCGCCGCTCAAGGCCGGCGATCACGTGGTCGCCTCCCGTGCGCTGTTCGGCTCCTGCCTCTACGTCATCCAGGACCTGTTGCCGCGCTACGGCATCGAGGCCACGCTGGTCGATGGGCTCGATCTCGACCAGTGGCAGCGCGCGCTGAGGCCCAACACCAAGACGTTCTTCCTGGAGAGCCCGACCAACCCGACGCTGGACGTGCTCGACATCCCCTCGATCGCCGAGATCGCGCACAAGGGCGGCGCGCGGCTCGTCGTCGACAACGTGTTTGCAACCCCGATCTGGCAGAGCCCGCTCGCGCTCGGCGCCGACGTCGTCGTCTACTCTGCGACCAAGCACATCGACGGCCAGGGCCGCTGTCTCGGCGGCATCATCCTGTCCTCCGAAGCCTTCATCGCCGAGCACATCCACAATTTCATGCGCCAGACCGGCCCGTCGATCTCGCCGTTCAATGCCTGGGTCCTGCTCAAGGGCCTGGAGACGCTGGGCGTGCGCGTGCGCGCGCAGACCGACACGGCCGCGCGCGTCGCCGAGGTGCTGGCGAGCCATCCCAAGATCTCGCGACTGGTCTATCCCGGCCGCGCCGATCATCCGCAGGCGGCGCTGGTGAAGAAGCAGATGCGCGGCGGCTCGACGCTGGTCGGCTTCGAGGTGAAGGGCGGCAAGGCGGCGGCGTTCCGTGTGCTCAACGAATTGAAGCTTGCCAAGATCTCCAACAATCTCGGCGACGCCAAGAGCCTCGTCACGCATCCGGCGACGACGACGCATCAGCGCCTCAAGCCGGAAGACCGCGCCGCGCTCGGCATCAGCGAGGGCTTCATCCGCTTCTCGGCCGGGCTGGAGCACGCGGATGACCTGATCGAGGATCTCACCGCGGCGCTGGAGAAGGCGTAGGGGCGAATGGCGAATAGTGAGTGGCGAATAGATCAAACCCTATTCGCTACTCGCCATTCCCTCCTCGCCTCTACATCGGCCGATACGTTCTCACATCGGCGGGCACGCTCACACCGAGCTTGATCTGGCCGACGGAGCGGATGATGTCGTCGCCGAGCAGCTGGGCGAAGCAGGCATAGCCCCAATCGTTCATGTGCAGGCCGTCGGCGATGACGAAGCCCTCGACCGGGATCGACTGGTTCTCGTGCCAGTCGCGCATCACCTCGAAGCGGGGGAAGATGCCGACCTTGCGGAGCTCGGCGACGTTGCCGAGCAGCTTGATCATCTTGCCGGCGCTCTCCTTGCGCTGGTTGACGGCCGGCGAATATTGCGGATCGACCAGCACGATGTCGGTGCCACCGGCGGCTTGAATGCGGTTGATGCCGTCCTCCACCAGCTTGACGGTCTCGCCGGGATCGAGATTGCGCAGCACGGCGTTGGTGCCGACCTGCCAGATCACGAGATCCGGATGCCTGTCGATCACCTGCGTCTGCAGACGCTTCATCATCTCGGGGGCGTCCTCGCCGCCGACGCCGGCATTGATGACGCTGATGTCGGCGGTCGGATAGTGCCGGCGCAGCTGCGCGGCAAGACGATTGGGGTAATTGAACTCCGGCGAGCTCGCGCCGAACCCTTGAGTCGACGACGAGCCGAACGCGACGATGACGACGGGCTGGCCGGCGACCAGCTTGCTCGCGACATGCGGCAGCGAGCCCATCGCCTTGGAGCCGCCCTTCGGCGGCAGGCAGGGCACCCGGCTGAAGATGTCGGCGGCGGACTTCGCGACCTCCTTCACCTTGTCGATGGCACGCGAGGTGACGCCACGCTGCTCGGGCGACCTCGCGGCGACGGTGGTCTGGGACGGCGCAGCGGGCGCGGGATCAGGCGACTGGGCGGGTGCGGGGGTCGCCGGCTGAGCGGCCGGCGTCTGCGCATGCGCGGCGGGCGTCAGCAACAACAGCACTGCTGTTGCAGGCACGGCCAGCCATGACGTCAGGCAAAAAGGGCGGAGAGAACTCATTAACGCTAGACCTCAATTTTGCTGCTGGGCCGGCTCCAGATGGGCAGCGTCAATCACGAACTGTGCCAACGCCCGGCCAAGGCAATCATGGACCTGCTTCGCCAGCTCAGGCCCGCGGGACGGGTTGAACAGGTCGAACTGGCCCTGTTCATTCCACTGCCGCATGATCGCGAAACGATCGAACAGCGGGATGTCGTGCTCCTGTGCCACGACGCGCATATTATCGAGAAAAGGCTGCGCCGAGATCATCGTCTCGGTGCGCGGGCTATATTGCAAATTCATCAAGACGACGTCCGCCCCTGCCTTTTGCAGCGCAACAACCCCGTCGGTCACCGCGCTACGAAATTCGTCGGGATCGATGGATCGGATAGCATCCACGGTCCCGGTCTGCCAAATGACCAAAGTAGGCGTTTTTGCTTCCATCAGCTTAACGAAGGTGGACGCGGTCTCCTCTGCCGTTTTCTTGCTCTGTATTTCTACGGAGACGTGCACCGGCTCGGAGGGCGGCAGCTTCTCCTTGAGGATCGCCTCCATGCGCGCCGGATAGGAGCTGCTCTCCGACGACGGAATCGTGGTCGAGCGGCTGCCGATCACCAGGATGTCGAGCGGTTTGCCGGCCTTGATCGCCTCGGCGACCTTAGGCAGCTGGCTTTCGCTGGTCAGCAGATAGGACGGCAGTTCGCAGGCCGCAGGCATAGGGGATGCGGCAGACGCGGCATCGCCCGCGCGCGCCGTGGGCGCGGCGAGGTTACCGCATAGCAGGACCAGGCTCAGGAGAACCTTCGCCTTCATCAGCCCCCTCCCGCCAGATCGGCGTTGCCGACGGCGTTTTTCGTTTTCGCACCGCTCTTGTCAGCCACACGCTTGTACCACGAAATGACCCAGGCCACCCCCCACATGATCAGGATTCCGGAGAGGCTAATCAACGCATGCATGACCGGCCCGCCGGAGATTTCGGCGAGGACGAAATGGCCGGCAAAGGCCAGGAAGACGCCGAGGCAGAAGATCTCGAGCGAATGCTGACCACATAGAATCAATGGTCGCAGCCAGCGCGATTTCAAGCCCGGCCAATCGCGGGGCAGGAAGCGCACGGTCAGCGCAGCCAGCGCCAGGAAGTGCGCGAAGCGCAGCACGTCGAGGTCGGTCTTGTCGATCGGATACATCCATTGCTCGATCTGCTTCGGCATGAACTGGGAGAGCTGGGGCACGTACCAGGTCAAGGTCACATAGAACGCCGCGATGAGGTAGGCGATCGAGATCCACATCGTCACGGGCGAGGCCAGGATGCCCGACATGCGACGCGCACCTCCGAGCGCGCACCAGGCCCCGAACACGAACAGCAATTGCCAGGCGAAAGGATTGAAGGCCCAGAAGCCGTTCGGATAGGCCGACAGGTAAAGGTCGTACTCCCAGGTCACCGCGTAGAGCAGGACCGACAGCCCGAGCGTGACGTCCGGCCGCCATTTCATCGACCACAGGATCAGGGGCAGCGCCAGCATCAGCACGATGTAGAGCGGCAGCACATCCATGTTGACGGGACGGAAGCGCAGCAGCAGCGCCTGCACGATGGTGACGTCGGGCTGCTTGAGGAAGTCCATGATGCCCATCTCTTCGGTGTAGAGCGGGTTCTCGAACCTGGTCGCGACATAGGAGATCTCGGCGAGGAAGATCGTGAACAGGAAGACGTGGGCGACGTAGATCTGCCAGACCCGGCGCAGGATGCGCGCGGTGGCGATGAGAACGCCGCTCTCCAGCATGGCCCGGCCATAGACGAAGGCCGCGGTGTAGCCGGAGATGAAGATGAAGATCTCGGTGGCGTCGCTGAGGCCGTAATTGCGGATCGTGAACCAGGTCAGCAGACTGGGCGGTAGATGGTCGATGAAGATCAGCCACAGCGCGAGCCCGCGGAACAGATCGAGCCGGAGCTCGCGCTCGCCGATGGCGGGCAGCGTGATGGCCGGCGCTGCGGCGCGCGCCTTGGTCCCTGCGGGCTTGGCGCCCGCGGTTCCTGCGATGGTCGATCCCGTCACTTGGTCGGCAATGGTCATCGGGGCCTGGAAACCCTTCCGCAAATCGCGACGTTGAAGCAGTGTAATGGTCCGGCTGTCGTCTCGCAAAGCGTCCGGATCACATCAGGGTGTCTCCCTCGGTGGTGTGCTTTCCCGCCAATTCTGGCGGGACGATGTCGCCAAGGCGCCCGCGGGGGGTTTGGTTCCCGGGGCGGATTTCGGTATGATGACAGCCATGTACCGCGCCGTGACCCGCCAGATCGAAGTGACCGTCGAGCCGAACTTTGTTCCGGAGCAATCGTCGGCCGACCGCTCGCGCTACTTTTGGTCCTACACCATCGTCATCACCAATTCGGGCGAGGAGACCGTGCAGCTCAAGACGCGGCACTGGATCATCACCGATGCCTCCGGCCGCCAGCAGGAGGTGAAGGGCGAAGGCGTGGTCGGCGAGCAGCCGATCCTGGCCCCCGGCGAGCGCTTCGAATACACCTCCGGCGTGCCGCTCTCGACCGCCTCGGGCTTCATGACCGGCCGCTACCAGATGGTCAGCGAAACCGGCGAGCGTTTCGAGATCGACGTGCCGACGTTTTCGCTGGACAGCCCCGACAACAAGCGGGTGTTGAATTAGAGAGGCGAGTTCGCCGTAACACTCACAACTGTCATGCCCCGGCTCGACCGGGGCATCCAGTACGCCGCGGCCTCTCGTTTCGATCAGCATCGTCTCGGAGTACTGGATCGCCCGATCAAGTCGGGCGACGACACCGCGCGTGTGGCAGCTCCACTCGACATTGCGAGTGCAGCGACGCGGGTAGGCTCAGGCGTCCTCGACGCCCGCCTCGTGCGGCGTGAACTGGTACACCGACGAACAGAATTCGCAGGTGACGACGACCTTGTCGTCCTTGACCATGGCGGCGCGGTCGTCGTGCGAGAAGCTCTTGAGCATCGCAGCGACCGCATCGCGCGAGCAGGAGCACCGCGCCTCGAGCACCTGCGGATTGAACACGCGCACGCCGCGCTCGTGGAAGAGGCGGTAGAGCAGCCGCTCGCCGGAGAGCTCGGGATCGATCAGCTCGACGTCTTCGACCGTCTCGATCAGCGAGCGTGCCTCGACCCAGGCATCGTCTTCCGCGACGCTGTGCACCTCGGTGCCGTCAGGCGCATCGCCGGGATGCAAGTCCGCCTGCCGCGCGCGCTCCGGCGCCTTCGGCAGAAATTGCATCAGCATGCCGCCGGCGCGCCAGCGATGCTTGCCGCCATCGCTCGAGCGCCACTCCTCGCCGACCGCGAGGCGCACGCGCGTCGGGATCTGCTCGGAGCGCAGGAAATATTCGTGGGCGGCGTCTTCCAGGCTGCCGCCGTCGAGCGCAACCAGGCCCTGGTAACGGCTCATGTCGGGGCCCTGGTCGATGGTCATGGCGAGATGGCCGCGGCCGAGCAGCGTGCCGGAATCCTTGGCCGTGCCCAGGCGCGAGGCATCGAAGCGCGCATAGGCGCGCAGGCGGTCCGGGGCCTTGTAGTCGACCACCAGGAACGACACCGGACCGTCGGTCTGGGCCTGAAGAATGAAGCGGCCCTCGAATTTCAGCGTCGAGCCGAGCAGCGTCGTCAGCACGATGGCCTCGCCGAGCAGCTTGCCCACGGCTGCGGGATAATCGTGCTTGGTGAGGATGTCGTCGAGCGCAGGACCAAGCCGCACCAGGCGCCCGCGCACGTCGAGCGCGTCGACCTCGTAAGGCAGCACGGCGTCATCGATCGGAACCGATGATGGCGCGCGAACCGGGCCTTCAGGCCCGGTTTTCATGTCAGGAGATTGGGAAACCATGGCGCTTTATCTGGGGTCGGAGGGCGGAAATGGAAGGGGGCGCGTTCCGGATGCGATGAGGGTGCACAACGCTACAGCAAACTCGGTGTCGTCCCCGGGCGCGCAACGCGCGAGCCCGGGACCCATAACCACAGGACCACGTCATCGAGCGAGATGGCAACTCCGAGTCTTCGCCAAACGACTTCCTGTGGTTATGGGTCCCGGATCTGCGCGCGCTTTTGGCGCGCTTGTCCGGGACGACAATTGCGTGTGAGGCCGCAGCGGGGCCTCTGGCGGGCCTACTTCACCGCGTCGAAGCACCAGGCCAAAATGCCCTTCTGCGCGTGCAGGCGGTTTTCGGCCTCGTCGAACACGACCGATTGCGGCCCGTCGATCACCTCGTCGGTGACCTCCTCGCCGCGATGGGCCGGCAGGCAATGCATGAACAATGCGTCCGCCTTGGCCAGCGACATCAGCTTGGCATTGACCTGGTAGGGCTTGAGCACGTTGTGGCGGTGCTCGCCCTCCTTGTCGCCCATCGACACCCAGGTGTCGGTGACGACGCAATCGGCGCCGCGCACGGCGGCTTCCGGATCGGTGCCGAGCACGATCGGCGCGCCCGTCGCCTTGATCCAGTCGCGCATGGCCTTTTTCGGTGCGAGCTCCGGCGGCGTTGCGACATTGAGCTGGAATTTGAAGCGCTCGGCGGCATGGGCCCAGGACGCCAGCACGTTGTTGTCGTCGCCGGTCCAGGCCACCGTCTTGCCCTCGATCGGGCCGCGATGTTCCTCATAGGTCATGAGGTCGGCCATCACCTGGCAGGGATGCGAACGCCGCGTCAGGCCGTTGATGACGGGCACGGTGGCGTTGGCCGCAAGCTCCAGCAGCGCATCATGGTTGAGGATGCGGATCATGATGGCGTCGACATAGCGCGACAGAACCCGCGCGGTGTCGGCGATGGTCTCGCCGCGGCCGAGCTGCATCTCGGCGCCGGTGAGCATGATCGCCTCGCCGCCGAGCTGGCGCATGCCGACGTCGAACGAGACGCGGGTGCGGGTCGAGGGACGCTCGAAGATCATCGCCAGCGTCTTGCCTTCGAGCGGCCTGACCGGCTGCTGCGCCTTCTGCTTCGCCTTCATCGCCGAAGAGGCGGCGAGCATGCTCTTGAGCTCCGAGAGCGGCAGCTCGTTGATGTCCAGGAAGTGCTTGGGAGCTTTGTTGGGCGTCGTGCTCATCAGCTTGCCGCCCGCTTGGTCTGGCTGGACGAGATCGCAGTGCAGGCACGCTCGAGCCTGATGACGCTGTCCTCGATCTCCGCTTCGGTGACGATCAGGGGCGGCAGGAAGCGGACGACATTGTCGCCGGCCCCGACGGTGAGCAATTTCTCGGCGCGCAGCGCCGCAACCAGATCGGCGGAGGGCACCACGGCCTTGATGCCGATCAGGAGGCCCTCGCCGCGCACCTCGCTGACGACATCAGGGTGACGATCGATCACGGAGGCGAGCTTCTGCTTGAGCAGCAGCGACATCTTCTGCACGTGGTCGAAGAAGCCGGGCTTGAGCATGACATCGAGCACGGCGTTGGCAGCCGAGATCGCGAGCGGGTTGCCGCCGAAGGTCGAGCCGTGCGAGCCGGGCCCCATGCCGGCCGCCGCATCCGCGGTCGCCAGCACCGCGCCGATCGGAAAGCCGCCGCCGAGCGCCTTGGCGAGCGACATCACATCCGGTGTGACGCCGGTGCGCTTGTAGGCAAAGAGCTCGCCGGTGCGGCCCATGCCGGTCTGCACCTCGTCGAAGGCGAGCAACAGGCCGCGCTCGTTGCAGAGTTCGCGCAGCGCCCTCAGGAAGGCGTGAGGTGCAGAACGAACGCCACCCTCGCCCTGGATCGGCTCGATGAGAATGCCGGCGGTGTGCGGACCAATCGCCTTCTTCACGGCGTCGAGGTCGCCGTGCGGCACCTGATCGAAGCCGTCCATCGGCGGACCGAAGCCCTCGAGATATTTCGCAGAGCCGGTGGCGGCGAGCGTCGCCAGCGTGCGGCCATGGAAGGCACCCTCGAAGGTGATCATGCGGTAACGCTCCGGATGCCCCTTGGAGAAGTGATGGTGGCGCACCAGCTTGATCACGCCTTCCAGCGCCTCGGCGCCGGAATTGCAGAAGAACACGAAGTCCGCAAAGCTCTCATTGCAGAGGCGGCTTGCGAGCTTCTCGCCGTCAGGGCTCTGGAACAGGTTCGACATGTGCCAGAGCTTGGTCGCCTGCTCCTGCAATGCCTTGACCAGCGCGGGATGGACATGGCCGAGCGCATTCACCGCGACACCCGAGGTGAAATCGAGATAGCGATCGCCGTTGGTCGCGATCAGCCAGCAGCCTTCGCCGCGCTCGAAACCGAGGTCGGCCCTGGCGAAAACGGGGAGCAAATGCGGCGCTGCGCTGTTAGTCATGACGTCACTTGAATGTTGCGGACGGTGTGAGGCATGCATTGCGCGACGCACCATCGACCGGCCCCGGAAAACGAAACGTGCCGCCTTTTAAGGGCGGCACGTGGCACTATCTTATGCCTGGCAAGACGGGTGTCAATGCCGGCCGGAAAGCCTCGCGAAACGCTGATTCCGTAGTCTTGCGGTGCCGATTTTGCGGGTTTTTCACCACGGAACATGTGGAAGCGAGTCGGCGGACTCTTGCGCGGGAGTCACGCCATATTGTAGCGTTTGGACTGTCAGATACGACATCTCGTGCAGCAGTTCTGATCCCAGAAGTCCTCATGTACCGGCGTAAACGTTCGGGCGTCTTGAGCGCGCCCGGCGAGCCTTAAGGGATTCTGACGGCACGGGTTTTTCAAGGCTAAAGCATTCGCTGCGAAGGCCCCAGGATGGCAGGCGCGCAGCGAGGGAAAGGGTGCAATGACGGTTTTGACCTGGTCCGATGATCGCGTCGAGCAGCTGAAGAAGCTCTGGGAGGCCGGACTTTCGGCCAGCCAGATCGCGGCGGAGCTCGGCAATGTGACCCGCAATGCCGTGATCGGCAAGGTGCACCGGCTCGGCCTGTCCGGCCGCGCCAAGAGCCCTTCATCGGCAGCGCCGCGGCCGCGCAAGGCACGGCCCGCGCAGCATATGATGCGGGTGACCCGCCCCGTCGCGCGCGGCAACACCGCGTTGGCGCAGGCCTTCGAGGTCGAGTTGGAAGCTGAGCCGGTTACCTACGACAACGTGGTGCCGATGAGCCAGCGGCTGTCGCTGCTGGAATTGAACGAGGCGACCTGCCACTGGCCGGTCGGCGATCCCTCGAGCCCGGATTTCTTCTTCTGCGGCGGCAAGGCGCTCTCCGGCCTGCCCTATTGTGCCCAGCATTCGCGCGTGGCCTATCAGCCCGCAGCGGATCGCCGTCGCGCAGCACCGAAACCGGGCACGCGGTGAGCTTGCGGACTTAGTTGATCGCCAAGCTTGATCGAAGACTGCAGCCGTCACACGATGACGGCACCAATCACTCGGTGTCATCCCCGCCTAGTGCGCGATTGCGCACAGGGGGCGGGGATCCATAACCACAGGGCGCAATCGTTGCGCCAGATGGTCACTCCGAGTCTTCGTCAAACCACGTACTGTGGTTATCGCGACGAGCGCAAGCGCTCGCGCTGAGATCCCGGGCTCGCGCTGCGCGCGCCCCGGGATGACGGCCTAGATTTGTAGCCGCAGCTCGCTAAACCAGCTTACGTCTGCTCAGCCTTCGCGAAGCGATCGTCCAACGCGTAGCCGGCGCCGCGGACGGTGCGGATCGGGTCCTGCTCGCGGCCAAGATTGAGCAGCTTGCGCAGGCGGCCGATATGGACGTCGACGGTGCGCTCGTCGATGTAGATGTCGCGGCCCCAGACGCTGTCGAGCAGCTGCTCGCGCGAGAACACGCGGCCGGGATGCTCCAGGAAGAACTCCAGCAGGCGATATTCGGTCGGACCGAGATCGATCGGCCGGCCCGAGCGCGCCACGCGGCGCTTGTCGCGGTCGAGCTCGATATCGCCATAGGCGAGCACGGTGGCGAGGCGCTCGGGACTCGCACGCCTGAGCAGGCCCTTCACGCGCGCAAGCAGCTCCGGCACCGAGAACGGCTTGACGATATAATCATCCGCGCCGGTCGCGAGCCCGCGCACCCGTTCGCTCTCCTCGCCGCGCGCGGTGAGCATGATGATCGGCAGCTGCTTGGTCTCGGGGCGGGTCCGAAGCCGCCGGCACAGCTCGATGCCTGACAGGCCCGGCAGCATCCAGTCGAGCACGATCAGATCGGGAATGTGCTCCTTGAGGCGGGTGTCGGCATCATCGCCGCGCATCACCGTCTCGACGTCATAGCCGTCGCCTTCGAGGTTGTAGCGAAGAAGCTCGGTGAGAGCTTCCTCGTCCTCAACCACCATAATGCGTGCGCCCATGTGGTCGTAGCTCCTTAAGTCGTCAGGTGTTCGGCAGCGTCGTGGCGAAGGTCGTCATGTCGCCCTTCGGCCGCTTGTCGGTGATCGCCTGGCCCTCGATCATGTAGAACACGGTCTCGGCGATGTTGGTGGCGTGGTCGCCGATCCGCTCGATGTTCTTGGCACAGAACATCAGGTGGATGCAGAACGAGATGTTGCGCGGATCTTCCATCATGTAGGTGAGGAGCTCGCGGAACAGCGAGGTGCAGATGGCGTCGACTTCCTCGTCGCCCTTCCACACCGCCATCGCCGCCGGCAGGTCGTGCGCGGCATAGGCGTCCAGCACCGACTTGACCTGCTGCTGCACGAGGTCGGTCATGTGCTCCAGGCCGCGGAACAGCTTGAGCGGATGGAAATCCGTCTCCAGCGCCGCGACGCGCTTGCCCATGTTCTTGGCGAGATCGCCGATGCGCTCGAGATCGGTCGCAACGCGCATCGCGCCGACGATCTCGCGCAGGTCGACGGCCATCGGCTGGCGGCGGGCGATGGTGAGCACGGCGCGCTCCTCGATGCGCTTCTGCAGCGCGTCGAGTTCGACGTCGGTGGCGACGACGCGCTGGCCGAGCGCGACGTCGCGGCGGATCAGCGCGTCGACGGAATCGACGATCATGCGCTCGGCGATGCCGCCCATCTCGGCGACCAGGCGGGTGAGCTCCTGAAGGTCGCTGTCGAAAGCCTTTACGGTATGTTCAGAACCCATGTTCCGTCTCCTCAGCCGAACCGGCCGGTGATGTAATCCTGCGTGCGCCGATCGCTCGGCGACGTGAAGATCTTGCTGGTGTCGTCGAACTCGATCAACTCGCCGAGATACATGAAGGCGGTCTTGTCGGAAACGCGCGCCGCCTGCTGCATGTTGTGGGTGACGATCGCGATCGTGTAGTTCTCGGACAATTCCTGGATCAGCTCCTCGACCTTGGCGGTCGAGATCGGGTCGAGCGCCGAGCAGGGCTCGTCAAACAGGATCACCTCGGGCCGCACCGCGACGGTGCGGGCGATGCAGAGGCGCTGCTGCTGGCCGCCGGAGAGCGACAGGCCGGAGGCATTGAGCTTGTCCTTGACCTCGTTCCACAGCGCGCCACCGCGCAGCGCCTTCTCGACGCGGTCGTCCATCTCGGACTTGGAGATCTTCTCGTAGAGACGAATGCCGAAGGCGATGTTCTCGTAGATCGTCATCGGGAACGGCGTCGGCTTCTGGAACACCATGCCGACCCGGGCGCGGAGCAGGTTGAGGTCGAGCTTGGGGTCGAGGATGTTGGTATGGTCGAGCAACAGCTGACCGTCGGCGCGCTGGCCCGGATAGAGGTCGTACATCCGGTTGAAGATGCGCAGCAGGGTGGACTTGCCGCAGCCGGACGGGCCGATGAACGCCGTGACGCGGTTGGTGCCGAGCGCCAGGTTGATGTTCTTCAGCGCGTGGTGGTCGCCGTAGTAGAAGTTGAGATTGCGCGCCGTGACCTTGGCGGGCGCCTCGGGCAGGGGCTGCGAGCCGGGATGAACGGTCGGTGCGGTGACGGAAACAGACATTTCACTCATTTTGCAGTCCTCTCGGCGCCAAGGATGCGCGCGCCAATGTTAAGGGCAAGCACGGTCAGGGTGATCAACAGCGCGCCGCTCCAGGCGAGTTGCTTCCAATACTCGTAGGGGCTCTGCACGAAGTTGTTGATGGTGACAGGCAGGTTCGCCATCGTCTTGTTCAGGCCGAGGCTGAAGAACTGGTTCGACAGTGCCGTGAACAACAGCGGCGCGGTCTCGCCGGCGACGCGGGCGGTCGCCAGCAGCACGCCGGTGATGAGGCCGGAGCGCGCGGCACGATAGGCGATGCGCTTGATCACCAGCGAGCGCGGCAGGCCGAGCGCGCTGGCTGCCTCGCGCAGCGGGTTCGGCACAAGCAGCAGCATGTCTTCTGTGGTGCGCACCACGACCGGGATCACGATCACGGCGAGCGCCAGCGCGCCGGCGATGGCGGAGAAGCCCCGCATCGGCATCACCACCGCGCCGTAGATGAAGAGGCCGATGATGATCGAGGGTGCCGACAGGAGAATGTCGTTGATGAAGCGGATCACCGAGGTCAGCTTGTCGTTGCGGCCGTACTCGGCGAGATAGGTGCCGGCGAACAGGCCGAGCGGCGCGCCGATGCCGACGCCGATCACGGTCATGATCAACGAGCCGACGATGGCGTTGCGCAGGCCGCCCTCGGTCGATCCGGGCGGCGGCGTGTCAGCTGTGAAGACCTGGAGGTTGAGCCCGGCCAGGCCGTTGTAGAGCAGCGTGACCAGGATCAGCGCGAGCCAGGTGACGCCGAAGGCGGCGGCTGCGACGCAGAGACCGCGAATGACGATGTCCCAGCGGCGGCGGCGCGAATAGATCGGGTTCATGGCTTCACTTCCCGGCCTTGGTTTCGAGGCGCAGCAGCATCAAACGGGCGGCAGCGAGCACGAAGAACGTCAGCACGAACAGCAGGAGGCCGAGCAGGATCAGGCCGGACTGGTGCAGGCCGTCGCTCTCGGCAAATTCGGAGGCGATCGCCGCCGAAATCGTCGTGCCCGGCGCGAAGATCGACGAGGAGATCCGGAACGAGTTGCCGATGATGAAGGTCACCGCCATCGTCTCGCCGAGCGCCCGGCCCAGCGCCAGCATGACGCCTCCGATGATGCCGACGCGGGTGTAGGGGATCACCACGCTGCGGACGACCTCCCAGGTGGTGCAGCCGACGCCGTAGGCGGCTTCCTTCAGCACCGGCGGCACCGTCTTGAACACGTCGACCGAAATCGAGGTGATGAAGGGCAGCACCATGATGGCGAGGATCAGCGCGGCGTTGAACAGGCTGAGATAGGACGGGGGCCCTGCGAAGATCGCGCCCAGCACGGGGACGCCGTCGAACACCCTGATCATGAAAGGCTGGAAGGTGTTGGCCAGGAACGGGCCGAGCACGAAGAAGCCCCACATGCCGTAGATGATCGAGGGGATGCCGGCGAGCAGCTCAACCGCCATGCCGATCGGGCGGCGCAGCCATTGCGGGCAGAGCTCGGTGAGGAAGATCGCAATGCCGAGACCGACGGGAATGGCGATCAGCATCGCGATGAAGGAGGTGACGAGCGTGCCGTAGATCGGCCCGAGCGCGCCGAGCACCGGCGGATCGGCCGAGGGCGCCCAGCGCTGCGTCCACAGGAAGGAGATGCCGAACTCCTGGATCGCCGGGAAGGCGCCGACGATCAGCGAGATGATGATGCCGCCGAGAATCAGCAGCACCGAGATCGCGGACAACCGCGTGATCCAGTAGAAGGTGACGTCGCCGAGCTTGAACGCGCTCAAGGCCTTGGCGCGATCATATGGACCGGCAGCATCAATCACATTGCTCTCAACAGCCATCTCAGCCACGCCGATCCCCTATACCCGTTTTATGTACGCTTGTTGTTGGTGGCGCGCTCCGGATGCGGCAGGAGGCCGATCCGGAGCGGAGATCTTGCAGCGTCCCGGAACCGTGTCCGGGACAAATAGCGCCTTAGCTCTTGATCTCGGCAGCCCAGGTCTTCTCGATCTGCTGGACGACGCTGTCCGGCATCGGAATGTAGTCGAGCTCCTCGGCCATCTTGCCGCCGTTCTTGAAGGCCCAGCGGAAGAACTTGATCGCTTCCTGCGCGGCCGCCTTGTCGGTGGCGGACTTGTGCATCAGGATGAAGGTCGCCGCCGTGATCGGCCAGGACTTCTCGCCGGGCTGCTCGGTCAGGATGACGTAATAGCCGGGAGCCTTGGACCAATCGGCGTTGGAGGCGGCCGCCTGGAAGGCCTCGACGGTCGGCTGCACCGGCTTGCCGGCCTTGTTGACGAGACCGGCGTGGGTGAGCTTGTTCTGCTTGGCATAGGCGTATTCGACATAGCCGATCGAGTTCTTGGTCTGGCTGATGTTGCCCGACACACCCTCGTTGCCCTTGGCGCCGACGCCGACCGGCCACTCGACCGCGGTGCCCTCGCCGACCTTGCTCTTCCAGTCCGCGCTGGCCTTGGAGAGATAGTTGGTGAAGTTGAAGGTGGTGCCCGAGCCGTCCGAACGACGGACCACGGTGATGGCCGCCGACGGCAGCTTCGCGCTGGGATTGAGCTTCTTGATCGCGGCATCGTCCCACTTGGTGATCTTGCCGAGATAGATGTTGGCCAGGGTCTCGCCGTCGAACACCAGCTCGCCCGGCTTCACGCCCTCGATGTTGACGACGGGGACTATGGCACCCATCACCATCGGCCACTGGACGAGGCCGTCCTTCTCGAGCTGCTCGGCCTTGAGCGGCGCGTCGGTGGCACCGAAGGTCACGGTCTTGGCCTGGATCTGCTTGATGCCGCCACCCGAGCCGATCGACTGGTAGTTCAGACCGTTGCCGGTCTCCTTTTTGTAGGCGTCAGCCCACTTCGAATAGATCGGGAACGGGAACGTCGCGCCGGCACCGGTGATGTCGGCCGCAAAGGCTACCGTCGTCGATGCGGCGACCAAGCCGGCAGCGACCATGGTTTTGAGGAAATTCATGCTGGTCTCCATACAGGGGAGCGAAGCGCCATCCGCGCCCGATCGCGCTCCCCGCGCCGCCGCTTTAGGGGCGGCCGGCTGTGCTTTTACGAAGGTTTCGTGACAGTTGGATGACGACACCAAGCAATTGAAATTGCTTGCGTTTTCGATCAAGCCGGAGCCTTGCCCTGGGGAAAACAGGCAGTGAACGTGGCGCCCTGCCTGGGCACGCTTTCGATCAAAAGGCGGCCGCGATGACGGTTAAGAATATGTTTCACCAGCGATAACCCGAGCCCGGTGCCGCCTTGCGAGCGGCTGTCGCCGACGTCGACCCGGTAGAAGCGCTCGGTCAGCCGCGGCAGGTGCTCCGGCGCGATGCCCGGGCCGAAATCGCGGACCATGACCCGGATTTCCTGAGTTCCGTCAGCGGCGGCGCTCGAGGTCAGCGACACGATGACGCGCCCGCCGGAGGCGCCGTATTTGAGCGCGTTCTCGATCAGGTTCTCGAACAGGCGGAGCAGCTCCTCGCGATCCCCTGCGATCATCACCGGCGGCTCCGGCAAGTGGATTTCCACCTCGACCTGACGCTCGCGCGCCAGCGGCTCGAGCCCATCGGCGACCTGACGGATGATCGGGACGAGATCGACCAGGGTGTCGGGCCGGACATGGGCCGACAGCTCGACCCGCGACAGCGACAAGAGATCGTCGATCAGGCGCGCCATGCGCGTGGCCTGGTTGTGCATGATGCCGAGAAAGCGCTCGCGCGCCTTGGGATCGTCCTTGGCCTGGCCCTGGAGCGTATCGATGAAGCCCGACAGCGCCGCCAGCGGCGTGCGCAGCTCGTGGCTGGCATTGGCGACGAAGTCGGCGCGCATCTCCTCGACCCGGCGCAGCGGCGTCTGGTCGTGGAAGGTCATCAGCATGCATTTGTCGGCGCCGCCGAAGCTGGTCGGCACCGGTACCGGCGTGATGATCAGCTCCATCCAGCGATCAACCGGAACATGATCGAGATAGGTCGCGCGCCGCGGCTCGGTGGTCGCGATGGCCTCGCGCAGCGCGGTGATGATCTCCGGCGAGCGCAGCGCGAACTGGGCGAGCTCGTTCTTGCGCAGCGCCGGCGCGAGCTGGGCGGCGACGGCGTTGAGGTGGATGACGCGGCCGGCCCGGTCGAGCAGCACCGCCGGATCCGGCATGCCGGCGACCACTGCGGCCACCGCCGCGCTCTCGACCGGGTTGATGCGTCGGACGTCGTCGCGGGAGGTGGCGGGATCGTGCAGCCGCCACGGGATCAAGGCAGCCGCAGCGATGCAGAGGAACACGATTGCAGCGTGCAGCGCCGACAATTCGCCGAGCGAGACCACGACGGACAGCGCCAGCGCCGCGGCGATCAGGATGATGGTCGAGTGCCGCAGCCGATCGGACCAGGGCTGGGCGGAGGGAGAAGAGGGGGCGTCGATCGCCATCGGGGCGGACTTCTCCTGGGGACTGTCCTTAAGGACCTGACACCGGTCAGGCGCCGCTGTCTCTGCGCTCTCTCACATAGGCGGCTTCAGGCGCCGGGCCGGGGTCCAGCTTGAGCGCCGCCTGTTGCAAGCGCTTCGATCGGGCGCCGATTATAACCTCTCGAAACGTCAGCAAGATTACAGATAAGACGAACGGAGACAGATAATAGAGGACGCGGAACAGGAGCATGCCGCCCAGCAGCTCCTCGCGGTCCATCTGCCAGAGCCCGACCAGCATGGCGGCATCGAACACCCCCAAGCCTCCGGGTGAATGGCTGGCGAAGCCGAGCAGGGTCGCCGAGACGAAGATCACCGCGACCATCACGAAGCCGAGATTGGGCTCGTCGGGGACCAGCACATACATCGCCAGCGCGCAGAAACCGAGATCGACGATGCCGATCGCGATCTGGAGCAGCGTCAGCGGGCCGCCCGGCAGCACCACCGTCCAAGGGCCGCGGCCGACCACCCGCGGCTGGCTCCAGACCCAGATCACGTAACCGATCAGCGCCACGATGATCATCAGCGCCAGTGTCCGGTTCAGCCATACCGGCAGCTGGTCGATCGAGGCTGCCGCCTCCGGATGGTAGGCGATGCCGAGGCCGAGCACCGCGGCATTGCCCAGCCAGAAGGTCAGGCCGGCGAGAAAGCAGATTTTTGCGACGTCGATCGCGTTGAGCCCATAGGCCGAATAGATGCGGTAGCGCACCGCCCCGCCGGTGAAGACGGAGGCGCCGACATTGTGGCCGATCGAATAACTGGTGAAGGCCGCGAGCGCGTTGATGCGATAGGGCACATGGGCATGCCCGATCGCGCGCGTGGCGAAGAGGTCGTAGAAGGTCAGCGTGAAATAGCCCGCAGTGACGAATAGCGCCGCCATCGCAATCTGGCTCGGCTCAGTGCTCTTGATCGCTTCGAGGACCTCGTTGAAATCGATGCCGCGCAGCATGTGGTAGAGCACGTAGCAAGCGATGCCGATGACCGCGATGCTGATCACGACTCCAAGCTTATGCAGGACTTGCTTCTGGCGCAGAAACGTCGTCGCCCTGCGTATGGCTTCCAGCATCTAGACCTCGAACAACGCTTCAGCGGCCAGGGTGGCCGGCGGACAGGCGGACGCGCAGGCATTCAACGAACCCTCGCCGCCGGCGCCGGAATCGCGCATGCCCCCTGCCCCTCCACTAGCGCGTTTTCGGCCGAAGTGGAATTCGCCAATTCGAACAAAAACACGTGCCTTCAATATTTTAGGCAGGGTTGCAGCTCCCAGTGCAGGGTTTGGCGCTTTCGTCGGCAAGGCTTGGCGCGAATCTCCAGGCGATCCTGCGCAGGGGCCATGAAGTTTTGATGATTTCGGCCGCACAATGTTCCGTCACGCCTTAAGCCAACGTCAATCTATGGAGCCGGCCTGCCTGTTGAAAGAGGGGTGACTGGAGCGGCCAGGTCCCGGTTTTCCAATGCGCCGAAAGGCCGCGGCGGAGCACACCCCGCCCCGCGCGTGAGGGTGCATAGCAACATCACACAGCGGCTGGCGGCGCGGTACGCGAGACCACCCGATCGCGCAGCCACGCTCCGATCGTGCCGCCGACGAGATAGCAGGCGAACATGATCAGGCCGAGGTCGAGCCAGTAGCCGAAGCGACCGGGGACCACATGGGTGAGAGAGGCCGCGACCAGGGCGGCGGCAAGCACTGCGAGCCACCGCGCAATCACCTTCGAGGTGCCGTTGCCGCGCTGGACCACCGAGATCCAGCCCATGCAGAAGCCCAGCAGCAGCGAGCCGATCAGCCAGCCCAGATGGAACGAGACGAGATAGGGCATCGTCACCTCACCAGAAATTCGATGCGGCGGTTCTGCGCCCTGCCTTCATCGGTGTCGTTGCCGGCGACGGGCTGCGTGCTGCCATGGCCGACCGCGGTGAAGCGGCTGGCAGGAAGGCCCGCCTTGACCAGATAGTCGATCACCGCCTGCGCGCGCTTTTCCGAAAGGGCCTGGTTGAAGGCATCCTCGCCATCGGCGTCGGTATGTCCGACGACCTCGATATTGGTGGTGGGGCAGCGCAGCGCGGTCTCGATGAGGCGATCGAGAATGCCGGCCGAGTCAGGATCGATGTCCGCGCGCCTGTTCGCGAAACGGATCTTGCCCTTGGTCAGAAGCTCCGAGAACAATTGCTGGCACACGGTGCCGTCGACCGGGCCTGCGGCGGGCTTCACCGTGATCTCCGGCTTGTACTGCCAGTTCTTCGGGAAGTCCTTGCCGAGGCCTGCGCGGATCTCGTTGGCGGCGGCCTCGTAGAGCGCATCGCCCGAGAGCTTCACCTCGCGGTCGGAGACGACCAGCGTGCCGGTCGACAGCCGCGACAGCGCGCCGAGCGCAGCGATAACAGCCGTGCTGAAGGAGCCGGGGGCGCCGATGCTGGCCTTGAGATTGTCGACGACCTTTTCGGTGAAGAACTTTCGCGAGGCGCTGGTGCCGATCGCGGCGTGGACGTTGTTGTCCGGAACATAGCCGGTCAGCGTCACCGTCGCAGCCACCGGATCCTTGTAGGCCTGGAAGATGTAGGGCGGCGCCTTGATCTCGTTGGCCGCAATAGAAAAACCCTCGGGCAGGTTCTTCAGCGCAGCGGCGATCGCCTCACGGCCGCCGAGCTCGCGCGCCATGCCCGACAGATTGACCTTGGTGTCGGTGATCGTGATCTTGCCGTCCTTCAGCTTGCCGATCTGATCCAGCAGCAGCATCGCGGCGGCTTCGAACCGAGGCGGCGCCCCGCGCGCCAGTCCCATCTGGTCGGCGACCTCGACGCCGCCGACTTCCTTGCGGGCCGCCTCGGTCAGCCGGGCCCTCATCGATGGAAGCGGCGCGGAGCCCGACAGCGTCACCCGCACCACGTCGCGCTCGGCATTCCAGACGAAGGGCTTGGCCTCGGCAACGAGGCGAGTCCGGTCGTCGACCAGCCGCACGCCGGGCACAATTTCGACCGCCATCACGGCGTCGCGGCGCCCCTCCTCGGAGAAGGCGTCCGCGGCCAGGCTGACGTCGCGGCCGTCGACCGCGATCCGGGTCTTGTCCAGAACGGTGTCCTTGAGCGCAGCCGAGCTGCGGGCCGACAGATCAGCCTCGACCGGTAAGGTATTATTCCAGGCCGCAAATCCCCACATGACGGCAAGGGGGATCAACCCCGGCCACCATTTGCTGGCCCACGAGAAAAGCTTCTGCATTCGACGACCCGAACTCTGGAAACGGAGACAAAACAAACCCTTGGCAGGCTGTCAAACCGGAAATGGCCCTGGTCCCAAGGCCCGGGTGGGACAATTGGAATAACTTTTTCTTCAAGGGTTCTTCCGTAAGTTGAGGCCGGAATGCCAAAGTCCCCCACCCGGTCATGAAACAACTGCGTAACAACGTCATCCGCGCCGGGCTGGGAGCACTCTATTTCAGCGGGGCGCACCACCTGTTGCGCCCGCTTTTGTCGGGCGTGGGCGCCATTTTCATGCTGCACCACGTGCGGCCGGCGCGCGAGGCCGCGTTCCAACCGAACCGGCATCTCGAGGTCACCCCCGACTTCCTGCGCGCCACGCTGTGCCATTTGCGCTCGCGCGACATCGACATCGTCAGCATGGACGAGCTCCATGAGCGGCTGGTGCAGGGCCGGTTCGACCGTCGCTTCGCCGCCTTCACCCTCGACGACGGTTACCGCGACAATCTGGATTACGCGCTGCCGGTGCTGCGCGAATTTGACGCGCCGCTGGCAGTCTATGTCACGAGCGATTTTGCCGACGGCACCGGGCGATTGTGGTGGAAGGCGCTGGAGGCCGTGATCGCCAAGGCCGAGCAGATCGACATTCAGATCGGCAATTCCGCCCTGCGGCTCGATGCGACCAGTGTCGCGGCGAAGCAGGCGGCGTTCGACCGCCTGCACGACTGGCTGCGCGCGCTGCCGGGCGAGCACGATCTTGCGCGCGAGATCGGGGCGCTGTGCAGGACTCACGGCGTCGACATGGAAGCGCTGTGCCGCGGCCTCTGCCTGTCCTGGGCCGAGCTCAAGTCCTTTGCCGCCGATCCGCTGGTCACGATCGGCGCGCACAGCGTCAGCCATTGCAACCTCGCCAAGCAGACGGAAGGCATCGCCGCCCAGGAGATGGCCGCGAGCCGCGCGCGGATCGAGCAGGCGCTGGAGCGCCCCGTGCTGCACCTCGCCTATCCCTATGGCGACCGCGACGCCGCGGGCGCGCGCGAATTCGCCCTTGCCGCATCCGCCGGTTTCAAGACCGCGGTGACGACGCGGCCCGGCATGCTGTTCGCCGAGAACGCCGACCACATGACCGCGCTGCCCCGCGTCTCGCTCAATGGCAATTATCAGGACGCGCGGATCCTGCCGGTGCTGACCTCGGGCGCCGCGACCGCGATGTGGAACGGCTTCCGCCGCATCGCGGCGGCGTAGGCCTCAATCTGCACTGGTCGAGGACAAGCGCGCCTTTCTTGACTCCCCTCCCTGCTCCGCCCACAACCGGCGGCAACCAAGGGAGGAACGCATGTTCAACGATCTGTTCTCGCTCAAGGGCCGCATCGCGCTGGTGACCGGCGGCTCGCGCGGCATCGGCAAGATGATCGCGGCGGGATTTCTCAGCGCCGGCGCGGCGAAGGTCTACATCACCGCGCGCAAGGCCGGACCGTGCGAGGCCACCGCCAAGGAGCTCAGCGCACAGTATGAAGGCGAATGCATTGCGCTGCCGATCGACATGTCCACGGTCGCCGGCTGCGAGCTGCTCGCGAGCGAATTCAAGAAGCGCGAATCCAGGCTCGACATCCTCGTCAACAATGCGGGCGCCGCCTGGGGCGCGGAGTTCGACGAATTCCCGGAGAGCGGCTGGGACAAGGTGATGAACCTCAACGTCAAGGCGCCGTTCTTCCTGACCAAGGCACTGGCGCCGACGTTGCGCGCCTCGGCAAGCGCGGAACGGCCGGCGAAGGTGATCAACATCGCCTCGATCGACGGCATCTTCGTCAATCCCGGCGAGACCTATTCCTATGCCGCGAGCAAGGCCGGGCTGATCCACCTGACGCGGCGCATGGCGGTGAAGCTCATCCCGGACCACATTGTGGTCACCGCGATCGCGCCGGGCCCGTTCCAATCGGACATGAACCGCGCCGCGCGCGACCACGCCGACGAGGTTGCAACGCGCGTGCCCGTGGGCCGCATCGGCACCGACGAGGACATGGCAGGCGCTGCGATCTACCTCGCCTCGCGCGCCGGCGACTATGTGGTCGGAGCGACCATCGCGGTGGATGGCGGCATCGTCTATGCGAACCCCGGGATCAAGGGCAGCGGGTGGGATAGCGATTGATCGGCGATCTCCCGAACCAAAATGTCGAAAACAACCCCATGCACAGTAGAAAGGCTCTTGATCGGCAAGGGATTTTCGAGCGTCACAGGTGACGACGATTGCAGCCGCGATGCGGTTGACACGTCGGGCAAAACACGTGTCGAGCTGGGACGTATACTCATCCGCATCGATGCAGGCACAGCGACGTCCGCTTTCCGCTCGAAAACGCATTGGCGGCCCCAGATGTGCGTGTCCGCTAAGGGCCCACAAGCAGAAAGGACGACTTCGGTTCACTATTCAGCGGTTGAAGGGAGAAGCCCACCGTCCGTCGTGAAATTGGACCGGCACGGGGCCCCATCGACTTGGTTGTCGTTCGCAGTGGATCCGAGAGCTCCTGGATTCCTGCTTAGCGGTGCGTTGCGACGGAGACGGACAGACAGGGCGCGCGGCTCACGACTTCGAAGGTGTTGCGAAGCATGAGGTGCCGAGCATAATGCATGCGGACCGCGCACCTTTCGCTCTGCTTTTTCGACTAAACCTCGAAGATCTTCCAACTCTGCGAGCTCAGAACTGAGGTTGCTAAGTCGTTGGGCGTAAAGCATTGACCGAGAGCTTCGCATAAATGTCCTCCCCAGCACAAATTGGTAATATCGGCTTTCAATAAGATCAGGCTCACTGGTTCAGCGAGGGATGACGCCTTCGAACGCCTGCAACGACGCGATTCTAATTTCTGATGGCATCAGAAACCTTGCACGGCTTAAGACCGCGCAACCAGCCTTTGATCTCCTCGGACTTCTTGGGGTCTTTAACAGCGCCCACTGAATGGCGAGACGACACGGTATTTAGGGCATCCGACACACACCGTCAGCTCAAAGGCGCACCAATTCTCAGCGGCAGATTTGGATAAATGCCTGACGCACATAACCCAAGGTAGCTCGGATACGCCCATACGTTCCTCAATCCTTACCGGTCTGCGCCGGAGCTCTACGGTTTTTCCTGCGAGCGATCGTTGTTGCAGGCTACTTGCAAGCCATGGCATGCGTGGCAGTCAGGACAAGATTCCCGCACCTTCTCGATGGCACGGCGACCTAGATTGATCGGGTTCTCTTGGCCGTCAGCCGCCGAGGCCAAAATCCTCTCAGCGAGGCACGCCATCAAGGAAGGTGTCCGTTTGGCTTCGGGGATAGTCTTTGCAGCGTCCGCCAGAACGCCCCGCAATACGGCGTGAGGATAACTTTGCGACCAATCGCTCTTCGTCGGCACCATCGGCTCCTCCACAGGCAGACTACTTAAAACGAGAGTTCTCTGTTGAGCTTCTCACGGATTCATACGGTAGGCGTGTGTGCGATGTAGAACGATCCTCAACGGCCAAATTCTGCAGACATTGCTCAGATTTTGATTCACACTGGCTGATCTAGATCACAATCCATCACTTGATTGGGATTTGCTACCCGGCACATGACATGACGAGGGGCCCGTTTGATTTGGATCATGGATCTTCCAGAATACCCGCTCAGCCAGTCGCCGGTGGTTCGCACCCGCGATTCGGATGAAATGACGAATGCGCTGTTTGCGGTGTATGGAGCAACTGGATCTAAGGGCGCCAAACCGGCCGACTTGACGGTTGTCGGACAACGTGACGAGGTTGGCTGTGGGCCAATACCAGTAGTCAGGCATCCAGCCTTGCAAGTTCGTCGCGGTCGAGCAGTTCGACCCGTCGCTGGGTCGCCCCGCCTAAACGCAAGAGATTCTGGTCTCGCAATATGGAAAGGGCGCGAGAAACGGTTTCCAGCGTCAGCCCGAGATAGTCGCCGATGTCGCGGCGGTTCATCGGCAAGATCATCATGTCGGGGTGATCCTGCCGCTGGTCCATTTCAAGCAGGAATGCCGCAACCTTCTCCAGAGATGTCTTCCGGCCCAGCAGCAGCATGCGGTTCTCGGCGTGCTGGAGGTTTTGCGTGACGAAACCGATGAGGTTCATTGCACCCTTCTCTCGGCTTGTCATCGCGTCTAGCACGCTGCGTCGCCGCGTGATCCGCACTGACGTTTCAATGATCGCTTCGGCGTTGAAGCGATGCGTTGCCCCGTTCTCAAAACCAAACATGTCCCCGGGTAGATGAAACGAGTTGATATGACGACGACCATCGGGAAGCATTTTGCAAGTACGCACTGCGCCGGAGGTGATCTGGTAGACGTACTCCGCGTCCTCGCCTTCGCCGAAAATCTCCATGCCCCGACGGTATTTGAACTCGCTGCAGAAAGTGCGCTCGCCCGTCAGTGCTGCAAGATGTCCGTCGATGGGACGACGGCTTGCCGGGTTGATCCGCACCAGCATTCGGGTTCTCCCTTTTTCCCGCCAGAGTACGGAACTCGGAGTGGCCGGATTTGATGTAGCGCAACTTTGGCGGCCCAGGTATTTGCATGTAGGTCGCACGGCCAACACGGCCGTCCGGGGCGAAAATGAGCCGCCAGCCCTTGGGGAAACTGACGGCTCACGGGTAGGGCTCGTAGTTGGGGACTACGCAGTATGCACATACGCCTGCAACAAAACCGCATATTGATCAGGGTCAATAGTCGCAGCCATGTGTTGGGCAGCTCGCTTAGCCGAGGCCTCGCGTCGCTCTCGAACTAAGGTCGCCACGGGCCAGAACGAGACATCACACTTGACGGCGAGCTCCAGCGAAGGTGCTTCGAGCCAAGGCGCGCAGATATTCGAGCTTGGCTTGTAGCTCCAGGAGCTCGTTATTCAATTCACGCCTCCGTTCACCCGCAGGACAGCTCGCGATCAAGCTGGCAGTCCGAACGAGGGAAATGTCGAGAAGGAGGATGGCGCGCCGAACATCTCCTTCCAAGTCGGGGCGAGGGCGCGTGCCTGGAAACTGCACTACGTTGTACATAGCTAATCTCTGACACTAGGTTACCAGGTATTTCGCCGTCCTGATCAACTCGACCCGCTGTTCAGGTTCGGGAAGTTTGGCCAGTTCAGCTGCAAGACGGTCGAGTATTCTGCTGCGCATTTCCGGGTGCCTTTCCCTGCTTAATTGTTCTCTGAGCTGGCTGACGTTTGGAGTAGCCGGGAAAGTATCGTCCACCGCGCAAACAACGTCGCTTCTCCCTTTCGGATCACCAAGAATGCTAAGCAAGTTCGGGCCACAGCGAACAGCCATCCAAGATCGCTCCGCTAAGTGTGCTAAGTTAAGCAGCGCGAAGCGCTCACCGTTGAAGTTGCGGAAAAATGGACCGTCGAAAACATTCGACGGTCAGTGTTTCGTTCGGTGCAGCCATGCCAAAGCCGTCAGCGGACGAAATGAAAATATTATAGTTAGGTCATCGAAAGCTGTTTCGGTTTAGCCAAGTCCGTAGGAACACTGCTATTCACTGCTGAGAACGCAGGCGCGCTCTTGCAGAACTCGCAAGGTCACCGGAGCCGGATGTTGTATGAGCACCCCCGCTCCATCCCGTAAGCATCTCTTACCTGCTACGCCGGCACAACGATTTCTCATGGCCTAATTCTGCAATCATTGCTCAATTTCGGCATCGAAGCACTTCTTGATCCAGATCAGTGCCAAATGCGTTTCCTGATCAAAAGATCACCAATTGATCCGGCTTTGCGATTGTCAAATGGATGAAATCGATTACCCGCTTAACCGCTCTCCGGTCGTGCGCACACGCAACCCCGAAGAGATGAGGGATGCGCTGCGCACCGTCTATGGAGCAACCGGTTTTTCTGTCGCGAATTCAATCGATTTCGAGGGGGTGGCAAATTACCTGATATTGCCCCATATCGGGCTCGGCTTTTGTGGATATGCTGCCAAAACGATCGTCGATTTTCCCGAAGGCGATTTTGCAAGACTCCAAGTCGGTCTCAAGGGGAAAGCGAGCGTCATTTTAGACACCGCGACGACGGTGCCCGTGGACGAGCAGCACCTCGGCATCACCTCGCCGGGGCAGCCGAGTACCATCATATTCGAAGCGGGGTTTGAGCAGTTAATCCTTCGTATCAAAACGGCTGCGCTCGATAAGGCGTTAGCAACACTCCTCGGAGCGCCACCTCGTGGGACGCTGTTGTTCAACTCCACCACGCCGCCGAAGCAGCCTGCGGCCCATCTGTTGCGTCAGCTGACCATGTTCTTGGCCGACCAGCTGAATTCAACGGCAGCGCAGCTCCCTAAACCGGCGCTGGTCGAGCTCGAGCAAGCGCTCATCATGACCTTCCTCTCGGCTCACAGACACAACTACACGGAATTGTTGGAGAGTCCCGCCACCGAGCCAGCGCCTCTCGCAGTCCGCTTGGCCGAGGAATACATCGAAGCAAATTGGGCTCGTGCTGTTCTCGTCGAGGAGTTGGCAGCACAAACGAACACCAGCATCCGCAGTCTTTATGCAGCTTTCAAGAAGAATCGCGGATATTCGCCGATGCAATTTGCAAAGTCCGTGCGGCTCCGACGCGCCAGGCAAATGCTCCTGGAAGGAAATCCGAGAACATCAGTGTCTCAGATCGCCTTCAAATGCGGCTTCGCCAATCTAGGCCATTTCGCCAACGACTTCCGGAAAATGTTCGGAGAACTTCCATCGGAGGTCTTCGCGCGGGGACGGCGTTTGAAATAGCAGCTGTCAGCTAAGGGGCCGCAAGCTGACGTTCTCGCAGCTTTCGAATATGCCCGCTCCATTTTCCGAAACCGGACGTCACGCGTCTAGGAGTACACGTCCTAGGCTCCTCCACGTCACGCGCCGCTCGGCCCGGACAAGCGAACGAGGTGAGCGCAGATCCCGGACCCATAGCCACGGGTCAGCGTGTGACAGGAAGTCCCACTCCGAGCCCTCGGCGAACTCCTTCCTGTGGGTCTGGGTCCTCGATCTGCGCAAAGGCCTGGCAATGCGATGCGTTGCCAGGCCTTTGCTTGTAGGGGGGACACTGAGAGTGTGGAGCAGCGTCGTAGCCCTCACGACTCGATCTTCACGTACTCGAAATCGCCGGGCTTGTTGTCGATACCGACCTTCGGCGGCGAGATCCAGGAGGCGAACTGGCCGATCTCGGTAACGGGCTGCATCAGCGAGGTGATGAAGTCGCCATCGCTCGCCGACGGCAGCCATTCGTCCTTGCGCTTGGCCCAGGTGGCATCGTCGATCAGGATGCCGTCGGGCGTCGCGTGCACGTCCTTGAACTCGCCGATGTGGCGGTGGAAGGCGACGTTGGGCAGCGTCAGCTTGAAGTCGTAGCCGGCGGTCGAGATCACCTTGTTCCAGCGCAGCATGCCCTTGACGCAATCCTGGCTGTAGTCGTCGCGCAGGCGCATGTTGAGCGCGGTCAGCGCGGGCTCGTCGACCAGCTTGATCTCGCCGTTGATCAGCTTGAGCACCGGATAGGTGGAGTTCTTGAGCTGGTGATCGTCGTCGATCTGGGTCTCGTGATAGCGGCCCTTGATGCCCGCGTTGAACGCGTTGGCCGCGTTGGTCGAGACTTCCGAGCCGAACAGATCGAGCGACAGCGTGTAGTGCAGGTTCAGCTTCTTCTGGATGGTCGGAAGATCGATGACGCCGAGCGCGCGGACCTTCGCGATGTCGTTGGGATCGGTGATGCCGGCCGCGCGCATCGCATCGCAGGTGCGCTGCACGACGCGGGTGATGCCGGTCTCGCCGACGAACATGTGGTGCGCTTCCTCCGTCAGCATGAAGCGGCAGGTGCGCGACAGGGGATCGAAGCCGGACTGCGCCAGCGAGTGCAGCTGCATCTTGCCGTCGCGGTCGGTGAAATAGGTGAACATGAAGAAGGACAGCCAGTCCGGCGTCGCTTCGTTGAACGCGCCCAACATGCGCGGCGCGTCGGCATCGCCGGAGCGGCGGCGCAAGAGATCGTCGGCCTCCTCACGGCCGTCGCGGCCGAAATACTTTTGCAGCAGGTAGACCATCGCCCAGAGGTGACGGCCTTCCTCGACATTGACCTGGAACAGATTGCGCATGTCGTAGAGCGAGGGCGCGGTCTTGCCGAGATGGCGCTGCTGCTCGACCGAGGCCGGCTCGGTATCGCCCTGGATCACGATCAGGCGGCGCAGCATGGCGCGATGCTCGCCCGGGACTTCCTGCCAGGCCGGCTCGCCATAGTGCTCGCCGAACGGCACGACGCGGTTCTCCTCCTGCGGCGCAAGGAGAATGCCCCAGCGATATTCGGGCATGCGGACATAGTCGAACTTGGCCCAGCCGCGCGGATCGACGGAGTAGGCGGTGCGCAAATAGACCAGGGATTCCTGGAAGCCTTCCGGCCCCATGTCGCTCCACCAGTCCATGTAGCCGGGGTGCCAGCCCTCCAGCGCTTTGAGCACCTGGCGGTCTTCGGCGAGATTGACGTTGTTCGGAATCTTGGTCGAGTAGTCGACGTTCATGATGTTCATGTTCATGGCCGTGCTCCTTGATCGGTCTCGTGTCCCGGACGCAGTGCGGCGCGAAGTGCTGCACTGCTGAGCCGGGACCTATTGTCTCGTCTTGCTGGGTCCCGGTTCGGCGCAGCGTCACTTCGTGTCGCAGCGCGCCCGGGACACGATCGTCATCAAACCCGCGTCATATCGAATTTCGGTTTCTGGCCGCTGCCGTAGCGGCGCAGCGCGCCTTCCTCGCCGACGGCATTCGGGCGCTGGAAGATCCAGTTCTGCCAGGCGGTGAGGCGCGCGAAGATCTTCGATTCCATCGTCTCGGGGCCGACGAAGCGCAGGCTCGCTTCCATGCCGGTAAGGCTGTCGGGCGAGAAGCTGGCGCGCTCCTCGAGGAACACGCGGACCTCGTCGTCCCAGTCGATGTCGTCGAGCGCGAAGGTAACGAGGCCGAGTTCTTCGGCCTGCTCCGCATCGAGGCTGGTGCCGAGCGTTGCTTCCGCGCGCTCCAAATCGGACGGATCGGCCTGAAAGCGCGATTCCAGCCGTGTCAGGCCGTGGCTCATCGGATAGGGGCCGAAATTCATGGCGGACAGCTCGATCGACGGCGGCGGACGATTGTCGCCCTGGCGGGTGCCGATCAGCATGTAGGAGCGGTCGGCGGCAAAGACGAGCTCGGCGAGCGTGCCCGCAAAGCAGGAGCCGGGCTCGACTAGCGTCACCAGCGTGCGCGAAGTGACGTCGACGCGCTTGAGCACGCGCTTCCAGTAATGCCTGATCTCGTTGACCAGCCAATGCGCCTTGTTGGCTTCGAGGAAAGCATCGCTGGCGAGCACATGGGCGCGGTCGCCATGACTCTTGAAGACGAGCATCGCGATCTCGAGCTCGTTGATGCGTAAGTGCAGGATGGCGTCGTCGAGCTCGCGCGCCACTTGCAAGGGCCAGAACGAGGCGCCTTGCGCCATCATGCCGTCGATGTCGGCGGGCGGCGCGGTCTCCGGCGCCTTGATCGAGATGGTGGCGATGCGGGCGGTGCGATCGATGTCGACGGTGACGAAGCCGTAGCGGATGCTGTTTTGGTCGATCAACCGCTTGAGCGGCGTCAGCGCGATGCCCTTGCCGCTGCCCTTGCGCTTCGATTGGCCTGCGAATTCCTTGGCCCGCTCGGCGATCTTGGCCTCGAGCTTGGAGTTCGGCGCGATCTCGTCGACGAGGCGCCATTGCACGGCGCGCTTGCCCTTCACGCCCTCTTCGATGGTGCAGAAGACATCGGCGTGGTCGCGCCGCACCTTGCGCTTGTCGACCACCCGCGTGAGACCGCCGGTGCCCGGCAGCACCGCGAGCAGCGGCACTTCGGGCAGCGCGACGGCGGACGAGCCGTCGTCGGCGAGGATGATGTGATCGGTCGCGAGCGCCAGCTCATAGCCGCCGCCGGCGGCGGAGCCGTTCACCACGGTGATGAAGCGCTGGCCGGAATTCTCCGACGAATCTTCCATGCCGTTGCGGGTCTCGTTGGTGAACTTACAGAAGTTCACCTTGTGCGCGTGGGTGGAGCCCGCGAGCATGCGGATGTTGGCGCCCGCGCAGAACACGCGGTTCTTGGCCGAGCGCAGCACCACGACCTTCACCTCGGGATGCTCGAAGCGCAGGCGCTGGATCGCGTCGGCGAGCTCGATGTCGACGCCGAGATCATAGGAATTAAGCTTGAGCTGGTAGCCCTCGAACAGGCCGCCGTTCTCGTCGACGTCCATGGTCAGCGTCGCGACGTTGCCGTCGACCGCGAGCTTCCAATGCTTGTAGCGGGACGGTTCGGTCTGAAAATCGATGAATGTCGCGCCGCCTGCGAGGCGCCGATCTTCCCCGGCCATGAGCCACCCTTAGCTTGGTTATGCATTTGGAGCGTTAGATGCACAATAGTGCATCTTACTGGGTTAGTCTAGCCCGAATCGCGACCTCATATGCACTTTGCTTCATCTAGGCGCATCGGTTTCATGCAGCCTGAAGCCCCGGATCGTCCCGCAAGGCGGCTTTTGCGAACTGCATGATGGCATCGAGGGTCGGCCCCGCGGCCTCGCGATGCGGGGAATGCGCCGCGCCGGCAATGAGTTTCAGGTCGACCGGGCAGTAACATTCCTCCTGCGCGATCTCGGCCTGGCGCAGGGTCCCATATTGATCATCTGCGCCTTGCACGATCATCACGGGCACGCGGATGTAGGCGAGGTATTCGGAGATATCCCAATCGCGGAATTTTGGATCGAGCCAGGCGCCGTTCCAGCCATGGAAGGCGTTGTCGACGTCCTTGTGCCAGCGCGCGAGCTTTGACCTGAGGTCCGTGGTCTCGAACGTCGTCTTGATCGCAGCGATCGATTTGATCGAGATGTCCTCGACGATGAAATGCGGCGCGATCAGCACGAGCCCATTGAGGCGATGATCCTGATGCGCCCCGGCATAGATGGCGGCGATCGAGGCACCGTCGGAATGGCCGAGCAGGAGGCCGCGCTTGAAGCCGATCATGTCGAGCAGCTGCGGCAGCACGTCCAGCGCCTCGCGATGCATGTAGTCGAGCGGCCGCGGCAGCGCGACCGGGCTGGATTGGCCGTAGCCGGCACGTGAATAGGCGAAGATGCCGGCGCCCGTGGCCTGCTGCAGCTTCTCCGGGAAATCGCCCCAGAGGCCGACCGAGCCGAGGCCCTCATGCAGCATCACGATGGTGGGCGCGTCGGGGACTGGCGGCGCGAGCCATCCGTATTCGAGGCTGGCACCGCCGATGTCGAGGAAGCCGGTGGGGGTGAGGTTGGTCATTTCTGCACTCTTCTCTCTCGATCGTCATGCCCGGGCTTGACCCGGGCATCCACGTCTTACGGCAATCGCGGTGACACGTGGATGGCCGGGTCAAGCCCGGCCATGACGAACCATCGTGCCTGGTCGATCAATGCGCGCCTTCCCGCAGCTTGAACCTTTGGATCTTTCCGGTCGCGGTCTTCGGCAGCGAATCCACCACATCGATCCAGCGCGGATATTTCCAGGGGCCGATCTTCTGCTTGACGTGCTCCTTGAGCATCTCCTGCAAGTCCGTCGTCTTTGCGCCCGGGCGCAGCACGACGAAGGCTTTCGGCTTTAGGAGTCCTTCCGGATCGGCCTCCGGCACGACGGCAGCTTCCAGCACCGCCGGATGCGTGATCAGCGCGCTCTCCACTTCGAACGGCGAGACCCAGATGCCGGAGACCTTGAACATGTCGTCGGCGCGGCCGCAGAAGGTGTAGCGGCCATCGGCGTCACGAATGTATTTGTCGCCGGTGCGGGTCCACGGCCCCTCGAAGGTGCGGCGGCTCTTGTGACGCTGGTTCCAGTAGCCCTCGCCGGCGGAGGGCGCATCGACCAGGAGCTCGCCGACCTCGCCGTCGGCGACGTCCTGGCCCGCTTCGTTGACGAGCCGCACCGCATAGCCCGGCACCGGCTTGCCGGACGAGCCGTATTTGATGTCGCCGGGCGCGTTCGACATGAAAATGTGCAACAGCTCGGTCGAGCCGACGCCGTCGAGAATGTCGACACCGAACCGTGCCTTCCAGCTGTGGCCGACGGATTCCGGCAGCGCCTCGCCGGCGGAGGTGCAGATGCGCAAAGCCTTGCCGCCGCGCTCGTTCTTCATGGTCTCGTCGTTGAGCATCGCCGCGAACAAGGTCGGCACGCCATAGAAGATCGAGGGATTGTAGCGGTTCATCAGGTCGAACATGCGCGCCGGCGTCGGCCGCTCGCTGTTGAGGATCACGCTGGCGCCGACCGACATCGGGAAGGTCAGCGCATTGCCGAGGCCATAGGCGAAGAACAGTTTCGCCGCGGACAGACACACATCGCTCTCACGGATGCCGAGCACCTGCTTGGCATAGGTGTCGGCGGTCGCCTGCAAATTGGAATGCAAATGACGCACGCCCTTCGGCATGCCCGTCGACCCCGACGAATAGAGCCAGAACGCCGGCTCGTCCGGATGCGTCACGGCGGTGGTGAACTGATCGTTCTCGCCAGCGAGCTCTTCGGCAAGCTGCTTGTGGCCGTTCTGCTTGACGCCGGAGACCACGACGTGCTCGAGATCCGGCATGCGGCCGACGACGTCCTTGATGACGGGATAGAGCGCTTCGGACACGAACAGCACGCGCGCGCGGCAGTCGGCGAGGATGTAGGCGTATTGGTCCGCAGTCAGCAGCGTGTTGAGAGGCACCGGCACGATGCCAGCACGGATCGCGCCCAGGAACACGATCGGGAAATCGATCGTATCCAGCATGATCATCGCCACGCGCTCCTCGCGGCGGACCCCTAACCGGCGCAGCATGTTGGCGGCGCGCCGGGTCTGTTGCTGGAGCTCGCCATAGGTGAGCCGCGAGACGGTGTCGTCGAAGGCGAGCTTGCTGCCCCTGCCCTCCTCGACATTACGGTCGAGCAGCCAGGTCACCGCGTTATAGGATCCCTCGCTCACGGACATCTCCCCGGAATTTAGAATTATAATTCATAGAAAGACACCACGGCGGCTTGCTGTCAATGCCAGCAGGCACTATGTTTCATTAAAACGCGCCGCAGGACCCCTGTAAAGAAGACTCATGACCGAAAGTCCCGACGCCGAAGCCCGCTTCCTCGAACAACTCGGCCAGCGTGTGCGCACCATGCGCGCGCTGCGCGGCATGTCGCGCAAAGTACTCGCCAAGGTGTCGGGAATTTCGGAGCGCTACATCGCGCAGCTCGAGAGCGGCAAGGGCAATGTCTCGATCGTGCTGCTGCGCCGCGTCTCCGATGCGATGGGCGCGCATCTCGAAGATTTGCTCCCCTCGCCCGATCCGACGCCGGACTGGCAGATGTTTCGCGACCTCCTGCGCAAGGCGACGCCCGCGCAGATTGCGCAGGCAAAGGATCTGCTCGCCGGCGGCAGCGCCTCCGCGCCGCGGCGCGCGCCATTCTGCGGCATCGCGCTGATCGGCCTGCGCGGCGCCGGCAAGTCCACACTTGGGCGTATGCTGGCGAAGAAGATCGGCTGGAGTTTCGTCGAGCTGAACAAGGAGGTCGAGCAGCAGAATGGGCTCTCGGTCGCCGAGATCATCGCGCTGTACGGCCAGGAAGGCTTTCGCCGCATGGAGCAGGCGGCGCTGCAACAGCTGCTCGCGCGCAACGAGCTGATGGTGCTGGCCACCGGCGGCGGCATCGTCTCCGAGCCTTTGACCTTCGACCAGGTCCTGAGCTCGTTCTACACGATCTGGCTGAAGGCCGAGCCCGAGGAGCACATGGCGCGCGTGCGTCGCCAGGGCGATCTACGCCCGATGGCGGATGATCGCTCGGCGATGACGGAGCTGCGCAACATCCTGCTCAGCCGCGAGCCGCTATATTCACGCGCAACCGCGGTGGTGGATACCGCGGGGCTGTCGGTCGACGCCGCCGCCGTGCGCCTGATCGATGCGGTGCGGCCGGTGCTGCAGAACGAAGCCCGCAGCTTCGGCCTGCGCAGCGTGGCGCTGTAGGTGCTTGGACCTCGCTAAAGCGACACACTCGGCTGTCGTCCCGGACAAGCGTAAGCGCAGATCCGGGACCCATACCCCCAGGGAGAAGTTGTTGCGCAAGCTGGCAACCACGAGTCTTCGCAAAACAACTCCCTGTGGTTATGGGTCCCGGATCTGCGCGCGCTTAGGGCGCGCTTGTCCGGGACGACAGCGAGGGCTTTGCGCGACCTCCGGCAACACTATATCGACGCCGAACAGCAAGCCTTGGAATCAATGATGACGTCCACCGACATCACCACCTCCATGTTCGAGCGGATCGGCGGCCGTGCCACGATCGACGCCCTGGTCGACCGCTTCTACGACCGCATGGACACGCTGCCGGAGGCGAAGATCATCCGGGCCATGCATGCGGACGACCTTGGCCTGATCAGGGACGTGCTGAAGCGCTATCTCACCGAATGGACCGGCGGCCCGCGCCTCTATACGCCCGAGAAGGGTCATCCGCGGCTGCGCCAGCGCCATTTCGGCTTCGCCATTGGGGACGCCGAGCGCGACGCCTGGATGCTCTGCATGCGCGGCGCGCTGGAGGAGACGATCACCGACGCCGCCGCGCGCCAGGATCTCGACAAGGCGATAGCGGGCCTGGCCGACTGGATGCGCAACCGGCCGTGACGGGGCGGCAGCGCTTCGGCGCAATTCGACGGCGTGCCACGCACCGGGTCATTTGAGTTCCGCTGCGATCGCCTGCTAAGCTCCAGGCATGACCGACATGCTCCGCAACACCATACGCATGGAGCGCGAAGCGACGGAGCGTTAGCGCGTGATGGACGCACCTCCCGATGTCATCCGTCGACCGCCCTCGCCGCGTCTTGCGCGGCTGATCTCCAGCATTTCCTTCTACCGCGAGCGCGGGATCGGCTTGGCCGCCTTCCGCCACGCCGCGCCGCTTGCACTGCCTCTGCTGGTGAATTTGGGGACGCCCTTCCGCATTGCGCTCGGACACCGACCGGACACCGCCGATGCGCGGCCGAGTTTCGCAGCGGGTCTGTTTCCCGGGCCGGTCGTGATCGAATCCGACGGGCGCGCCGAATGCGTTCAGGTCGATTTCACGCCGCTTGGGGCGTATCGCTTCTTCGGAGGCGCCGTGCCCGATCTGACCGCGCGGATCGTCGGCCTCGACGACATTCTGGGACGGCACGGCAGGGAGCTCCGCGCCAGGGTGGCCGAGGCGGCCGGCTGGCAGCGACGATTCGAGATCGTCGAAGACTTCGTGCTTCGCCGCGCCATACACGAGCCCTCGCCTGAGGTCGCTTTCGCGCTGGACACGCTCTGGCGAGGCGCGGGCGCGGTCAGGATCGCCGACATTGCCTCCGACATCGGCTGGAGCCGCAAGCATCTCACGCGCCGCTTCCACCACGAGATCGGCGTTCCCCCAAAGGTGCTGGCGCAGATGCTGCGCTTTCATCGTGCTTGCGTCCTGGCCCGGACGGATGGCGCAGGCGGCTGGGCGGCCATTGCCGCGGACGCCGGCTATGCCGACCAGGCACATCTTGCTCGCGATTTCCGGATGTTCAGCGGAGAGACGCCGACCGGATGGGCCGCGCGGCTCGATGTCGTCGATTCACGCCTGATGCGGGACGGCGGGGGCTAGCGCCAAAACAGCGGCAAGACGGCGCGAGGCACGGTCAGGTCCCATTTGTTCAAGCCGGCCGCCATGATCCGAACTAGGGTCGGCTTCGCAACAAGCTTGCACCGAACCTGGAGAGTGTCATGAACCAGCCGAACGGCTACGAAGCGCCGCGCCTCTACCACACCATGCGCTGCAAGGATGCCGAGGCGATGATCGCCTGGCTGAAGAACGTTCTCGGCTTCACCGAACGGGTGGTGTACCGCAAGGAGGGCACGGTCGTTCACGCCGAGCTGGCGTTCGGATCGTCAATCCTCATGCTGGGCGCGCATCGCGACGACGCCTACGGCAAATTGGTTGGCGACATCGGCGGCCGGCGGACGGATGCCGTCTATCTGGCCGTGGAGGATCCCGACGCCCTCTTTCAAAAGGTGAAAGCCGCCGGGGCGCAGATCGAGATGGAGCCCTACACGACCGATTATGGCAGCCGCGATTTCGCCGCACGCGATCCGGAGGGCGGGCTCTGGAGCTTCGGCACCTATTGGCCCAAGGTCGGCGAGCAGCCGCTCGCCGGATAGCGGGGGCTCGCGTCTGAGAACGCTCGGCCACCGCTCGAGCCAGCCGCATTCGCGCCGAGCATGCGAGCTGGCCGGCCGTTTCCCCGCTAGACCGACCAGTAATGCGGATGCGGGTACGGCCGCGAGCGGTCGCCCCAGTCGAACGCGTCGCCATCGAACTCGCACGGGCCGCTGCTGAGTTCGTCCAGCGTCTGCTCGGTCTGGAACGCCTGCCGTGCTGGATCGTATTTCAGCGCGCTCCACTGCAGCGGATAATGGTGACGCGTACCGAGCAGCCCGCCGGTCTTGATCACGGCATAGGCGACCGTTCCGCTCATCTTGTCGAGCATCAACCGCTCGATCGTGCCGAGCTTCGTGCCGTCGCGTCCGTAGACGGCGACGTGCTCCACGCGATCACTGGGAACCATGGTGTGGTTCATGGTGTCCTCCCTGTTCTCGTCTGTTCACGATATTATAGCACCGGTTTCGCGGCGGCGGGAGCAGCTACAACTGCTGTAAGCGGCCCGCACCGACCACCAGAGCGTCACTTCAGCCGAATCGTGTCGATGCGACGGCACTGGACGCAATGATAAACGTGCTCCGCAGGCAGCGTGACTATTCCAGGTAGTGTCGCCAGGAACTTCATTGGCCGCCTGCATTTTGAGCAGATGAGGATCGGCGGATCGTCTTGGCGATCGGAACTCATACAATAACCGGGGCTGAAGGCCGCCCGCACGTTACTGCCGCGCTGCGCGCGCTTCATCCCGGGAGAACTACCGGCCTTGATCGGAATCCGATCGGCCCCGTTCGGCGCGCTGCTTCACGCCCGCGTGAGGCGACTTCTTCCGGACTGCTGCGACGACATCGCGCCGCCCCCGGACGAAGTCATTTTCCTCACCCGGCGAAAAACGCCGGAAAGGCAGGCGGTCTAGAATTCTCTGCATTGATCAACAACGGAGTTCGGTCATGTGGGGTCAACTTTTCAGCCTGATCTATCGCCTGTCCTGCCGGACCACCCTGATGGAGATCGGCGCGCACCGCCTCGCGCGTTAGGTCCATGAAGCCCAGGGGAATTGGGTAAGATCGATTGACCAGATGACGGGGATTGCCATGCGCAAGCTAATCCTGATCGCCGCGATGTCGCTGCTCGCAAGCCAGGCCCATGCCGGAGGCTCGCGGAGCCTTAGTCTGGCGGCCAGCAATGCAAGCCAGCAGGCGGAACAGCCGGCCACTGCGACGCCAATTCCAGCGCAGACGCCTCAAGCCCCGCCAACAACGAATGGGCCGACGGCGACCGCACCAGCTGCATCGACGGCGCCTGCCTCGGCAATTCCGGCCGCCACAACGTCGGCCCGGTCCGCAACGGCGTCGAGGGCCGAAACCGCCAAGCCGAAGCGCCGGCAGCCGTCCACCGAGGCGCGCGTGATCCGCGAGCTACATCGGCATGGGATCTATTGGTGAGAGATCGCGTCTATCTCTTCCCGCATTGCGCTGCGGTTGGAGCGGAGCTCAAATTCCCAGATATTTGTGCTGCAGGTCCGGCGCGGCCATCAGCTCGTCGGAGGTGCCGCTCCACACCGTCTTGCCGCGCTCGATGATGTAATGGCGATCGCAGATGCGGGCGAGATGGTCGACGTTCTTGTCAACGACCAGGATCGACTGTCCGCGGCTCTTGAGCAGCGACAGGCAGCTCCAGATCTCCTCGCGGATCAGCGGGGCGAGGCCCTCAGTCGCTTCGTCCAGGATCAGCAGCTTCGGATTGGTCATCAGCGCGCGGCCGATCGCGAGCATCTGCTGCTCGCCGCCGGAGAGCTGGTTGCCCATGTTGGACGCGCGTTCGGCGAGGCGAGGAAACATCACGTAGATTGCGGCCAGCGTCCAGGGATTATCGCTGTTGAAGCGATCCGCCGCGGCCGCGACCAGGTTTTCGCGCACGGTGAGGTTCGGGAAGATCTGGCGTCCCTCGGGCACGAGACCAACGCCGAGTTTGGCAATTCGGTAGGACGGGAGCTGCCGCACCTCCGCGCCCGCGAAGCGAATGGTGCCTGCACGCGCCGGCGTCAGGCCCATGATGGAGCGGATGGTCGTGGTCTTGCCCATGCCGTTGCGGCCCATCAGCGAGACCATCTCGCCGGGCTTGATCGACAGCGACAGGCCGAACAGCACCTGGGACAGGCCGTAGCAGGTCTCGATGCCGTCGACCTCGAGCAGCGTGTCAGCCATGATGCGTCACCACATGCTGATCGCCGAGATAGGCGCGCTTGACGTCCTCGTTGGCGCGGATCGCGGCCGGATCGCCGGAGGCGATGACGCGGCCATAGACCAGCACGGTGATGCGGTCGGCGAGCGCAAACACCGCCTGCATGTCGTGCTCGACCAGCACGATCGACACTTCCTTCCGCAGCTCCTGGAGCAGCTTCACCATGCGCTGGGATTCGGTGACGCCGAGGCCGGCCATCGGCTCGTCCAGCAGCAGCAATTTCGGCTTGCTCGCGAGCGCGACCGCGAGCTCGAGCTCGCGCCGCTCGCCATGACTGAGCCTGGAGACCACGACGTCGGCGCGATGGCCGAGGCCGACGCGATCGAGCACGGCGTGGGCGGCATCGCGCAGACCCTTCTCTTTCCGCGCATTGGCGAAGAAGCGGAACGAGGTGCCGGCATGCGCCTGCGCCGCCAGCGCGACATTGTCCGCGGCGGTGAAGTCGAGCAGCAGCGAGGTGATCTGGAACGAACGCGCCAGGCCCAACGCGCAGCGGCGATAGGCCGGCAGATAGGTGATGTCGCGCCCGGCCAGCGAGACGCTGCCGGAATGCGGTTCGAGATGCCCGGTGAGCTGGCTAATCAGCGTGGTCTTGCCGGCGCCGTTCGGGCCGATGATGGCGTGCAGCTCGCCGGATGCGACGTCGAGCGAGACGTGGTCGGTGGCGATGATGCCGCCGAAGCGGCGCACCAGTTTTTCGACGCGGAGCAAGGGTTCAGCCACGGCCAGCCCTCCCGAGTGCGCCCATGATGCCGCCGCGGCCGAACAGGACGATGAGCAGCAGCAGCGGGCCCAGGATCAGCGCCCAATATTCGGTGATCTGCGACAGCAGTTCTTCCAGTAGCAGGAACACCACCGCACCCATGACCGGGCCGAACAGCGTGCCCATGCCGCCCAGGATCACCATCACCATGAGATCGCCGGAACGGGTCCAGTACATCACGGCCGGGCTGACGAAATCGGTGTTGTTGGCGAGCAGCGCGCCGGCAAGGCCGCACATCGTGCCTGATATGACGAAGCAGACCAGTTGGTAGCGCTTGGCCGGGAAGCCGATGGCCTGCATGCGCTGCTCGTTGGAACGCAGGCCCTGCACGACAAGACCGAAGCGCGAGTTGACGATGCGCCATATCAGGAGCATGACGCCGAACAGGCAGGCGAGGCAGAGATAGTAGAACTGCGTGCGGTTGCCGAGATCGATCAGGCCCGAGAAGTCGCTGCGCTTGTAGATCGTGAGGCCGTCATCGCCGCCGTAGCGGGCCAGCCCCGAGGCGACGTAATAGGCCATCTGGGCGAAGGCCAGCGTGATCATGATGAAGTAGACGCCACGGGTGCGCAGCGACAGCGCGCCGATCACCAGCGCATAGATCGCCGAAGCCGCGACCGCGACCGGAAACTGGATGAAGCCGGATCCAACGCCTTCCTGCGCCAGCATGCCGACGGCATAGCCGCCGATGCCGAGATAGGCGGCATGGCCAAAGCTCATCAGGCCCGCAAATCCCATGATGAGGTTGAGGCTCGCCGCCGCCAGCGCCAGGATGATGATGCGGGTGAACAGCGTCAGGATGAAGATGTTGCCGGTCAGCTGCGAATAGAGCGGCAGCAGCACGAGGCCCGCCAGCATCAGGGCCGTGACGGCCTTGCTCACGCTCAAACCCTTCATCGACGATTGGCCGGAAACAGCCCCTCCGGCCGCACCACCAGCACGATCGCCATGAGCAGATAGATCAGCATGGACGAGAGTGCGGGCGCAGCGGTGGAGGCGGCGGCGCCGCTCAGCACCTGGCGGAGCAGGTTCGGAAGGAAGGCGCGGCCGAGCGTGTCGATCATGCCGACGAAGATCGCGGCGAGGAAGGCGCCGCGGATCGAGCCGATGCCGCCGATCACGATGATGACGAAAGCGAGGATCAGGATGTTCTCGCCCATGCCGATCTGCACGGTCAGGATCGGCGCCTGCATCAGCCCGGCAAGGCCGGCGAGCGCCGCGCCCAGGCCGAACACCAGGGTGTAGAGCAGCTTGATGTTGATGCCGAGCGCGCCGATCATCTCGCGGTTGGAGGCGCCGGCGCGGATCAGCATGCCGATGCGGGTGCGCATTACGCCGAGATAGAGCAACAGCGCGACCAGCAGCGCCACGACGATGATGGCGAGGCGATAGGCGGGATAATGAATGCCGGGCAGGATCGGCACCGGCACGGTCAGCCAGGCCGGCAGCGGCAGCGCCAGGCCCGCCGGGCCCCAGATCAGCCGCACGGCTTCATTAAAGAACAGGATCAGGCCGAAGGTCGCGAGCACATGGTCGAGATGGTCGCGGCCATAGAGATGCCGCAAGGCCGTCACCTCCAGCACGATGCCGAGCACGAGCGTGGCGCCGAGCGCCATCAGCGCGCCGAGCAGGAAGCTGCCGGTCCAGGCCGCGAAGGTCGCGGCGAAATAGGCGCCCATCATGTAGAGCGAGCCGTGCGCGAGGTTGACGAGATCCATGATCCCGAACACCAGCGTCAGGCCGGCGGCGAGCAGGAACAGCAGCAGACCGAACTGCAACCCATTCAAGAATTGTTCGACGACGAGCAGCATCAGGGCTCTTTCAGGCGCATACAGGCGCGCGCCGATGTTCGAACACTGTCGCCATCAGTGAAAGAGCTCCCCCTGCCTGTTCAAGGCCGAAAAATGGGTAATGGCAGTATCGTTCCGAGGCAAGAGCGATTCGACATCAAACATGCACTTTGTTGCATCTCGGCACGTGCGGATTGCGCGTAGCAGCACGATCTGGAAAACATTTTAGGCTTAAAACAATTCGGGGCAATAGAGTATTTTAGGCATCCGCGCTTCTTCATGCAGCAAAGGGGCGCCGATGTGCGTCTCGCAATGCGAAAAGGCCGTCGCGCGGCATGAGGCGACCTGCCGCACCCCCATGGCGGCACCCTCTCTCCGGCTGGCGGTGAGAGGGTGCGATCGTCCTGGACGAGAGCAGCGTTGCGCCTAGTGCGACGTCATCTGCTGGGAAAAGTCATCAGGTTCGGCGAGCACGCTGTTTGCGGTCGATGCCTCCAGGGCCGCCATCCGAAACAGATAGGCAAGCGTCGTCAGCCCGGTGTCCTCCGCCATTTGCGCCAGCTCGAGCGCCATGTCGGACATGTAGCCGAGATTCTCGTCTTGCATTTGCGCCATGATCTGGCTGTCCCGCATTATGTTCGACATCTCAGGCGCTCTTTCGTTGCGCGGCAACATGACCGCAGAGGTTGGCACGGGCGACGGCATCCAGATGCGGGCCGTCCTGGCGCACGACCGAAGTCATGCCGATCCGACGATGCAGGGCATCGAGCGTCTCCCGGCGAATGTCGATGGTCGCCGCCATGGTCCATGCGTTCTCGACCAGCGCTGGCAGGCCGAGCGGAGTTACGACGAAGCCGGCTTCATGGAAGCGCGGCAACCACCAGGTCTCCATGATCGCGCTGACCTGCGCGATTCCCTGACCGAGACAGAACTCCTGCACCGCAGCCATCAGTTCCAGGTTGAGCGCGCCGTCGCGGCGATCGCGCACGACGAAGTAGCGCGACCATTCCCACACCAGCGGATCGGCGGGCCAGCCGCGAACCGAGGCCAGATGCGGAAACACCTCACTCATCATCGAGGGCTTGGTGGTCGGATAGAGCCGATGACCGCCCACGACGCGGCGGCCTTCCAGCGCCAGCAGATAGACGGTGTCCTCGTCGTCGTAGGAATCGATCTCACGGCCATCCGGCCTGCGCAGTGTCTCCCAGCGCCGCTCCTCGACGAAGATGTCGTGACGCAGCCGGAAATGCTGCTCGATTACGTCTTCATAAAGGTGGCGATTTACCGCGGAAACTGCGTGAATCATGAAACCCCCCATTCATCCTCAATGGAGGGAGATTCTGCGAAAAGACGCAGCTTCGGTATTGGGAAATTTCCCAGTAAGGCGGCTTAAGGATTGATGATCTTGTTCCGAATCGCCAGCGCAACCGCATGCGTACGGTTGACCGCGCCGAGCTTGCGCGCAGCAGTTGCAAGATGCTCTTCGGCGGTGCGCTGGGTGATGTGCAGGATCTCGCCGATTTCCCAGGCCGACTTCCCCTGCGAAGCCCAGGCGATCACCTCGCGCTCGCGCGGAGTGAGGCGCGTCGACGAATGGGGGATCGGCTCGAGCAGACGGCGAATGTGGTCGAAGCCATACATCGCCATCAGGTGCAGCGCCGGCTTGCTGCGCGCATTGAGGTCGAGATGGACGCCGCCGAGCGAGACGGCTGCCTCGTAGCCGGTGAGCCCGTGGATCGGCACGATGAAGCCGCGCGACATGCGGAACTCGCTGGCGCGGTTCATCACCTCGGCTGCATTCGGCTCGAGCTCCGCATCATAGGGCGCTTCCGACCACTCGAACGGATTGACCGACTGCCGGCACAACCGCACCACGGGATCGAAGCGATCGTAGTTCTTCTCGGTGTAGAGGCTGAACCATCCCGCAGGCCAGCGCTTGGCGAGCACCATCTGCGCAAACTGCTGATCGGGATTGGGCAGCCCCGTCACGATGATGGTTTCGAAGCCGAAGCGGCCGAACGCGGCTTCGAGTGCATTCATGGCCTCTGGCACCTTGCGGTAGGTCTGCAGGCCTTCGATGAAGTCGAGCGCCTCCCGGCCATAGTCTACGGCGGACATCGTACGTTTCCTGACCCTCGCCGCTTCCGTATAGCACGTATTCGCAGACTGCCTCAATTCGCCGTGGCCGTAGTTTCCCGGTGCTCAACCGATCTGAAGATTTAACTACTTGTGGCAGAATTGACGCCACGATACACCTGAAAGCGTCCGAAGCGGGAAACCAACGATGGAAGACGAGGACATCGCCCTCAACAGCGTGCTCGGCCTGGAATTGAACCGCGTGTTTTTTTCCGTCCGCGAGACGGCGAACAAGCAGAAGATCATCGAGTTTGCGCGCGAGGTGCTGCAGAGCGAGCGCACCGAGCTGGCCGAGAGCGTGTCGCCGGAAGGGCCGGCGAGCTGAGTTGTGTCGTGTGATGTTGAGTGCCGTCACGCGCGAACCTGCGCATGCCTGTCGATACAGGCGCATCGAGTCGATTGAAGAAGCTCGGCAGCTATTTTACCTTTCGGGCTCACACCCGCCCGACGAAGAGGACGCGGACGTGGCCGTCCCAACCAGACGCGGCAAGGCCGTATGTTCACTAATGAACGAACAAAGCTGAACCTGCTATTTGCAATCTAGCGTCGGCTGAGATGATTGGCTCGCGCGCACGCTATTGATGCGGGGGGAGCCTGGCCAACGGCGATCAACCGCATTTGTTCCGTAGCAGGGGCGACAAATTTGCAGAAGTCCCCCTCTATGCGGGCTGCCATTCTTTGCTTAGAAAATGCCCGGAACCAGGACAGGGCATGACTGAAGGCATCACGAAATCCGCAACTGGCATCGACGGCTTTGACGATCTGACACTTGGCGGCCTTCCCACGGGACGGCCAACGCTTGTCTGCGGCTCGGCCGGCTGCGGCAAGACATTGTTCGCTTCGACCTTCCTCTTCAACGGCGCGAGGCTGTACGACGAGCCCGGGGTCTTCGTGACCTTCGAGGAGCGTCCGGTCGACATTGTCGCGAATGTGGATTCGCTCGGCTTCGATCTCCAGGGGTTGATCGACCAGTCGAAGATCCATATCGAGCATATCGAGATCGACCCATCCGAAGTCGCCGAGATCGGTGACTATGATCTCGAGGCGCTCTTCCTGCGGCTCGAATTTGCGGTCGACCAGATCGGCGCCAAGCGCATTGTGCTCGACACGATCGAGAGCCTGTTCTCCGCGTTCTCCAATCCGGCGATCCTGCGTGCCGAAATCCGCCGCCTGTTCGACTGGCTCAAGCAGAAGGGCCTGACGGCGGTCATCACCGGTGAGCGTGGCGATGGCAGCCTGACGCGGCAAGGTCTCGAAGAATACGTCTCTGATTGCGTCATCCTGCTCGATCACCGCGTCGACAATCAGATCTCGACGCGGCGCCTGCGCATCGTCAAATATCGCGGCACAGCGCACGGCACCAACGAATATCCGTTCCTGATCGACGAGGACGGCTTCTCGGTGCTGCCGGTCTCCTCGCTCGGTCTCGGCCACAAGGTCTTCGACGAGCGCATCTCGACCGGCGTACCAGACCTCGACGCCATGCTAACCGGCGGCGGCTTCTACCGCGGCAGCAGCATCCTGCTCACCGGCGTCGCCGGCTCCGGCAAAAGCTCGCTCGCCTGCATGATGGCGGACGCCGCCTGCACATGCGGCGAGCGCGCGCTCTACCTGTCCTTCGAGGAGTCCGAGGCGCAGACCGTTCGCAACATGAAGTCGATCGGGACTGATCTCGCCAAATGGCTGAAGAACGGTCAGATGCGGTACATCGCAGCGCGCCCGACTTTCTATTCGCTGGAGATGCATCTTGCGATCATGTTGCGTGAGATCAGCAAATTCAAACCGCAACTCGTCGTGCTCGATCCAATCTCGGCTTTTACCGGGTCGGCCGACATCAGCGAAGTTCAGGCGATGCTCTTGCGCATCGTCGACTACCTCAAATCCAATGGCATCACGGCCGTCTTTACCCACCTTGCCAGTGTCCAGCAGGCTGAAACCGACGCGGGCCTGTCGTCACTGATGGACGGATGGATCCTCCTGCTGAACCGTGAAGCGAACGGTGAGTTCAACCGGGAACTCTACTTGCTGAAAGCGCGCGGCATCGCCCATTCCAACCAGGTTCGCGAATTCGTCATGTCAAGTGACGGCATCCATTTGCTCGATCCATATCTGGGCGAAGGCGGTGCCCTGACGGGCTCGGCGCGACGGAACGAGGAGGCGCGAGCACGGCGGGCGGAGATCGCCAGACAGACCGAGGTCGCGCGCCTGCAGGATCAGGTGACGCAGCGGCGGCGGCGCGCCCTCGCGCAGATCGAAGCGCTCAAGGCCGACATTGACGCCGACGAGGCCGAACTCAACCGCCTCGTTAAGGCCGAGAAACATCATCTTCAGCAGAGCCGGGATGACGCCGCCGCGATGGCGCGGGGACGCGGAGTCGACCTCCCTTCCGGCAAGACAAATCAGGACTGAGCCATGTCCCATGCACACAACGAGCCCGTAAAGCTCGTCCTTTACGTCGCCGGCGAGACGCCGAAATCGCTCGCCGCTATCCGCAATCTCGAAAAGATTTGCTCCGAGCATTTGGCCGGCAAGTACAAGGTCGAAGTCGTCGATCTCAAGAAGCAGCCGCAGCTGGCACGGGAGCACGGCATCGTCGCCATCCCCACGCTGGTGAAAGAGCTTCCAGTCCCTATCCGCAAGATCATCGGGGATCTTTCCGACACTCAGAAGGTTCTCGTTCATCTGTCGGTTGAGGGATAATCACGTTGGCATCGCTCGTATCCGCGTTGACCCGGGACGAACTCGAAGCTCGGCTCTATGAGGCCGAGGAGACGCTCCGGGCGATTCGCGAAGGCGAGATCGATGCCGTCGTCATCAAGGGCGGAGCAACCGAGCAAGTCTTCACGCTTGAGGGCGACGGACATTCCTATCGCACCTTCATGGAGGCGATGGATATCGGTGCCGCGGCCTTCGATGCAGAGGGCCAGTTGCTCTACGCCAATCAGGCATTGCACAAGCTGCTCGACCTGCCGTCGGGCGCTTTGTCGGGCCAGGCCCTGATCGCCATTCTCGATGCCGTCAATCAAACCACGTTCCGTCGCCTGCTGACACAGGCGATGAAGGATCGCCAATCCTCTGAAATCCACGTTCGAGTGGGCGACAGCGAGCGCAGCTTTCTTCTCACGGGAGCCCCGATCGATTTTGGCATCGTAAGGGGCGTGGCGGTCACCTTCACAGACATCAGCGAGCGCGAGCAGATCGCGGCCGCGAAGGAATCGGAGCGATTGGCGCGGTCCGTGCTCGCCTCCGCCAACGAGGCCGTCATCGTCTGCGACCGCTCTGGCACCGTCACTCACATCAATGCGGCTGCGGAACGAATCTGCGCGGAGGCTCCGATCGGAAAGCCGTTCGGAGAGGCGATCGAGCTGACCTTCGCCGATGCTGCCGAACTGATGTCAGGCGCGGACATCGTCACGATGGCCGCCAGTGGCACTCCGGTGCAGGGGCTCGAAGCCGCCGTCAAGACCTCGGCCGTCGATGTCACGGACGTCATGATCAGCGCAGCGCCGCTCGTCGTATCAGGCGAGCGAACACAGGGCTGTGTGGTCACGCTGATCAACTTGTCGCAGCGCAAGGCCGCCGAGCGCCGCCAAGCCCTCCTGATGGGCGAACTCGACCATCGCGTCAAGAATACGCTGGCGATGGTGCTGGCGATCTCTGCTCGCACCGCATCGCACGAACGTACGATCGAGGACTTTCAAAAATCCTTCTCCGGCCGCATCCAGGCGCTCGCCGCGACCCACACGCTGCTGTCCAATGCGTCTTGGGAGAACCTCCAGATCAAGGACGTGCTTCGCGTCGAGCTTGCACCCTATGCAACGCTCTCCAGTGGGCGCATCACGATGGAGGGATTGGACGTCTCCATCGATTCCAAGACGGCCGTCTCGCTCGGGCTGGTGTTCCACGAACTGACCACCAACGCGGTGAAATACGGCGCGCTTTCGACCCGATCCGGCAAGCTGTCGGTGCGGCGGATCGGCCTGCTCGACGATGGCGCCCTGCAGATCGAGTGGGAGGAGCGCGATGGGCCTCTGGTTACGCCGCCGACGGCATCGGGCTTTGGGCAGACCTTGATCTCGCGCAGTCTTGGCAGCGGTCCCAACGGCGGCACCAAGCTCGAGTACCGTCCGACCGGCGTGGTTTGCCAAATCGTGATTCCGAAATACGGCCACTTCGCCGCATGAATCTTGCCGCTGGATGACGGCGCCCCTTCCGTGACATGATCCCGAGAGAACATTCGGGACAGCCAAGGCCATGATGACGCTGCGCCAGGTCGAAGTGATCCGTGCCGTGATGGTGACGGGCACCATCGGCGGTGCGGCGAAGCTGCTCAACGTCTCGGCGCCCGGGATCAGCCGTCTCGTCAAATACACCGAGCGGTCGCTCGGCATCCGCTTCTTCCAGCGCCAGAACGGGCGCTACTTCCCGACGCCGGAGGCCGAGAACATCTTCGAGCAGATCAACGGCGTCTACAAGAAGGTCGACGACCTCTCCGAGATCATCTCCAAGATCGGCCGCGGCGGCCTCTCGGAGCTGCGCATCGGCTCGGTGCCGAGCATCTCGCAGGTGATGGTGCCGCGTGCGATCGAGCGCGTCCGCCGCCGCTATCCCGATCTCGGCATCGACATCAACATCCTCAAGCTCGAGGAGGCCATCGACTACCTGATGCTCGGCCGCGGCGAGTGCGTGGCGATGAGCTATCGGCTCGAGCATTCCGGGCTCGACTTCATGCCGCTCGCTTTGGGTGAGCTCTATTGCATCGTGCCGCCCGGCCACGAGCTCTCCGGCCGCAAGCAGGTCTCCGCCGCCGAGATCACGCGCTATCCGCTGATCGGCATCGATCCCAACGATCCTTACGGCCGGATCATGGCCGGGATCTTCGCGCGCCACCGGCTCGACTACAACATCACCATCCGCGCGCGCTTCGGCACCACGGTCTGCGCGCTGGTGAAGGCGGGGCTCGGCATCGCCATCATCGACCAGTTCACGGTCGCCCATGGCGGCTATCCCGGGATCGAGCTCTTGAAGATCGCCGAGCCGACGCGGTTCGACACCTACATCGCAGTCAAGCGCGGCACGCCGTTGTCGCTGCATGCGGAGTACTTCATCGAATCTCTGCGCACCGAGATGCGCGCGGTCGAGCCGTCCCGCGGCAGTGGCAAGACCGCCCCTGCCCGCGGGCGGAAGAAATAACATGATGTTAGGTTTGCCAGATAAAAGGGTAATTGTGTTAGGCGGGGGAAAGGCTATCGTCGCAGCTGGAGTTGCACGGATTTCCCCGCTAATGGCCGGGGCCGGACGCTCCCTTTGAGACGATAGCGAACCATGTCGAAACGCGGATACGCCGCCAGCAAGAAGCTCCTCACCGGCCTGATCGGCGCCCCGATCGCGCATTCCGCCTCGCCCGCCATGCATGAGCGCGCCGCCGAAGCGCTCGGCCTGCGCGGCCATTACCAGCTTATCGAAGTCGCCGGGGCCGATGCGGCCGGGCTGCGCTTGATGCTTGAGGGCGTCCGGCGGCTCGGCTTTGCCGGCGTCAATGTCACCTACCCCTACAAGGAAGCGGTGGTGCCGCTGCTCGACGCGCTGGCGCCGGGCGCAGCCAGCATGGGCGCGGTCAACACCGTCGTCGTCAGGGATGGCCGGCTGACCGGCCACAACACCGACACCACGGGTTTCGCGCGCGCGGTGACGCCATTGCTAGCGCCCTCCGGCAACGCCATCGCCCTGATCGGCGCCGGCGGCGTCGGCAAGGCCATCGCGTTTGCGCTGACGAGCCAAGAGATGGCTGACATCCGCATTTTCGACAGCGAGCCGGCGCGCGCCGAGAAACTGGCCGCCATGCTCGCCCCGCGCGGCGCCCGCGTTGCCGCCAGCGTCGAGGATGCGCTCGAGGGCGCGACCGGTCTCGTCAACGGCACGCCGGTCGGCATGCTGCCGAACCGTGACACGCCGGTGCCGGCGGGACTGCTCAGGGCGGACCTATGGGTCGCCGACGCCGTCTATTCGCCGCTGATCACGCCGCTGCTGGCCGCAGCGCGAGAGAAAGGCGCGAAGATCATGACCGGCCGCGACCTCGCGATCTACCAGGCCGCCGACGCCTTCGAACTGTTCACAGGCCTTGCCCCATCCACCGAGATCATGGGAGAGGCTTTCGACGCCGTGATGGCAGCGCGCAGCGCCGCCTATCAGGCAGCTTGAGGCGAAGCGGCCGGATACAAGGCTGCTTGCAAGATTTGAAACGGGAGGAGAGGACGATGAAATCAACGCTAGTGGTGGGCGCATTGCTCACCGTCATGACCGCAACGGGCGCCTTTGCCCAGGCAATCAAGCTCGCCAACGTCGCGGAGCTCTCGGGCGGCGGCGCCACCGTCGGCACGAACTGGAAGAACGGCATCGACCTCGCGATCGAGGAGATCAACGCCAAGGGCGGCGTGCTCGGCCGCAAGCTCGAGGTCAGCCACGCCGACTCGCAGTCCAACCCCGGGGTGGCGCGCGCCCAGGTGCAAAAGGCGCTCGACGCCGAGCCCTATGTGCTGCTCGGGCCCGGTTATTCCGGCTCGGTGAAGGTGACCGCGCCGCTCGCGGCCGAAGCCGGCATCGCGCAGATCATGGGCGGCGAAGCCGCCGAGCTGACGCAGACAGGAAACAAGTTCCTGTTCCGCACCTCCTTCGGCCAGCAATCCTCAATGCCGAAGGTCGCAAAGTACATCCACGACGAGATGAAGGCGAAGACCGTTGCGGTGGTCTGGGTCAACAACGACTTCGGCCGCGGTGGCCGCGACGTCGTGGTCAAGGAGCTCGACCGGCTCGGCTCCAAGGTCGTCGCCGATCTCTCCACCGAGGCGGGTCAGGCCGACTTCGCCGCCGACGTCGGCAAGATCAAGGCCGCCAATCCCGACGCCGTGTTCGTCTATCTGAATGAAGAAGAGAGCGCGCGCATCCTGAAAGAGCTGAAGCGCCAGGGCGTCACCGCGCCGCTGATGGGCGAGACCACACTGATCGGCCAGAAGGTGATCGAGCTCGCGGGCGATGCCGCCAACGGCGCGCGCGGCCATGTCGGCCTCACCACCGACGCGCCGGTCGATCTGGTCAAGGCGTTCCGCGAGAAGTTCTCCAAGAAGTACAATTACGTCCCCGATCATAACGGCCTGAAGGGTTACCTCGCCGTCTACATGGTGAAGGCCGCGACGGAAAAGATGGGCAAGGTCGACCCGAAGAAGTTCGCCGACACGCTGCACGGCCTCACCATCAAGGCCGCGGACGAGCCGGGCATTTTGATGGACGTCACCTTCAGCGACACCGGCGACATCGACCGCCAGAGCTTCCTGGTCGAGGTGGTCGAAGGCAAGCAGGTGGTGAAGCAGGTGCTGCCCAAGGTGAAGTGAAGCGTGGCCCTTCTCCCTCGCCCCGCTCTTCGCGGGGAGAGGGTCGGGGTAAGGGGTGCTCCTGCGAGTTCAACTGCCAACGAGCTTGCCGAGACAGCCCCTCACCCCGCCCTCTCCCCGTGAGAACGGGGAGAGGGAGACGATGGAGAGGGCATAGGGACACGAGAGGGGAACATGTCCAACCTATTCGATCTACTGGTCGCGGGGCTCGCCACCGGCGCCATCTACGCGCTGGTCGCGGTCGGCTTCACGCTGCTGTGGCAGACCTCGCAGACCATCAATTTCGCGCAAGGCGAGTTCGTGATGCTGCCGGCGTTCCTGATGCTGGCCGCGATGCATGTGGGCGCGCCGTTCTGGCTCGCGATCATCCTCGGCATCCTGCTCTCGCTGATCCTGCTCGGGCTCGCCTTCAAGATGCTGCTGGTGGACCCGATGATGCGCCACGGTGTGCTACCGCTGGCGATCGCGACCATGGCGCTCGCGATCGGCATCAAGGAATCGGTCAAGCAGTTCTACAGCGCGGAGGCTTCGCCCTTCCCCTCGATCGTGCCGACCGGCGACATCTCGATCCTCGGCCATGCCGTGTCCCTGCAGAGCATCGGCGTGCTCACTGTTGCCATCCTCGCCGTTCTCGGCCTGACCACGCTGCTGAGCCGTACCTCGCTCGGCCACCAGATGCAGGCGGCGGCGCAGAACCCGACGGTGGCCCGCATCATCGGCGTCCCGGTCGAGCGCATGATCCTGCTGACCTTCCTGATCAACGCCTTCCTGGTGGCGCTGGCCTCGCTGCTGATCACACCGATCTACCTCGCAAAATTCTCGTCCGGCGAGGTGCTGGGCCAGGCCGCCTTCATCGCCGCGATCGTCGGCGGCTTCAACCAGGTGCGCGGCGCCATCGCCGGCGGCCTGCTGATCGGCGTGCTGGACAATCTCGCGGCGGCCTATGTGTCGACGCAGTATCGCGCCGCCGTGCCGATGATGTTCCTGATCGCCGTCATCCTGTTCCGGCCGCAGGGCTTGCTCGGCCGTGCCGAGGAGCGCACCGTATGAGCGGCATCGCCAAACCCCTGAAGATCGCGCTCGGCCTTGCCATCATCGCCGCGCTGATCATCGTCCCCATGAACTTCAACCGCTACGGCCTGTTCATCCTGAGCCAATGGGCGGTGATGAGCATCGCCGCCATGGGGCTCAATCTCACGCTCGGCTATGCCGGCCAGGTCTCGCTGGCGCAAGGCGCCTTCGTCGGCATCGGCGCCTATGCGGCCGCGATCATGACCACGCATGGCTGGCCACTGCCGGCGGCGATCCTGGTGGCGATCGTCTTGAGTTTTGCGATCGGCTGGGTGCTCGGCTATCCCGCACTGCGCGTGCAGCACCATTACCTCGCCTTCGTCACCCTCGCCTTTTCCACCCTCGCCTTCCTGGTGTTCCGCAACGAGAGCTGGCTCACCGGCGGCATCTACGGCATCTCCAACATTCCGCGTCCGCACATCTTCGGCATCGCGACCAACAAGCCGCTGCCGTTCTACTATGTCTGCCTCGGCTCGCTCGCGATCGTCTCGCTTGCGGTGTGGTGGCTGATCCGTTCGCCCTGGGGCCGCGCCTTCATGGCGTTGCGCGAGAATCCGTTGCGCGCGCAATCCCTCGGCGTCGACACCCGCCGCTACACGCTGATGGCCTTCGCGATCGGCTCGGCGCTCGGCGGCGTCGCCGGCGCGCTCTATGCGCCGCTGACGCAATATATCGATCCGGTGCCGTTCAACCTGTCGCTCTCGCTCGACCTCCTCTTGATGGTGATCGTCGGCGGCGCTGGCTTCTATTTCGGCCCCTTCCTCGGCGCGATGATCGCGGTGCTGCTGCCGGAATGGCTGCGCTTCACGGAAGGCTACTACCTGATGCTCTACGCCGTCGCCGTGATGCTGCTGCTGATCTGGTCGCCGACCGGCATTCTCGGAATCCTCGACCGATATCTCGCCGAACGCCGCACCAAGGCGGCGTCCGCGCTGCGCGCCGTCGCAAAGTCGCGCCTGGAGACGGCGCAATGAGTGCGGTCCTCGAAGTCACCGACATCAAGAAGAGCTTTGGCGGCATCCACGCCGTCAACGGGGTCTCGTTCGACGTGCGCGAGGGCGAGATCCTCGGCCTGATCGGGCCGAACGGCTGCGGCAAGTCCACGCTGTTCAACTGCATCCTCGGCCAGCTCACGCCGACAGGCGGCGAAGTGAAGCTCGACGGACAGGTCGTCACGGGCCTGCGCCCCTCCGAGCTCAACATTCTCGGGGTCAGCCGCACCTTCCAGCTGTTGCAGGTGTTCCCAAAGCTCTCGGTGCGCGAGAACCTGATCCTCGCCGGACAGGAGCACCAGGGCAACATGGCCTCGCGCCTGGTCGGCCGCTCCGACGCCGGGCTGACGGAGGCCGCGAACCAGATGATCGGCTTCTTCAAGCTCGACCATCTCGCCGACGAGCCGGCTGGGGGTCTCTCTTATGGTCAGCAAAAACTGCTCGATGCCGCCATGGCCTTCATGGGAGGCTCGCGCCTGGTGCTGCTCGACGAGCCAGCCGGCGGCGTCAACCCGTCGATGCTGGCGGACCTCAAGGAGCGCCTGGTCGCGATCAACCGCGAGAAGAACGCCACCTTCGTCGTGATCGAGCACAACATGGAGTTCGTGATGTCGCTGTGCTCGCGCGTGATGGTGATGGCGGAAGGCAAGGTGCTGGCGATGGGCCGGCCCGACGAGGTCCGCAAGAACCCCGCCGTGATCGAAGCCTATCTCGGACATTAGGAGCGCCTAATGAGCGATCCCATTCTCTCGGTCCACAATCTCGTCGGCGGCTACGGCAAGATGACGATCTTGAACGGCACGACGTTTGCCGTGCCGTCAGCCACGATCACGACGATCATCGGCCCGAACGGCGCCGGCAAATCGACGGTGTTCAAGGCCATCTTCGGCCTGCTCAAGCTGCGCGAAGGCAAGATCAGCTTCGCCGGCCGCGACGTCACCAATTTGAGCCAGCGCGCGCTGCTCAACGCCGGCATCTGCTACGTGCCGCAGGGCCGCAACATCTTTCCCGAGCTGTCGGTGCGCCACAATATCGAGCTCGGCGGCGTCGCCGCCGACAAGGACCTCGACCTGCCCAAGCGGATCGAGGCGGCGCTCGACCTGTTTCCGGCATTGCGGCGCAAGTCCGCGCAGCAGGCCTCCACGCTATCAGGCGGCGAGCAGAAGCAGCTCGAGATCGCCCGCTCGCTGCTGCTCGAACCGAAGCTGGTGCTGGTCGACGAGCCTTCGATCGGCCTGTCACCGCTGATGGTGCAGCAGACCTTCGACATCCTCAAGAGCTTGCGCGATCGCGGCGTCACCATCCTGATGATCGAACAGAACGCGCGCTCGGCGCTGGAGATCTCCGACATCGGCATCGTGCTTGAGCTTGGCCAGACCCGCATGGTCGATGACGCCAGGCGCATTCTGAACGATCCGCGCATCGGGCAGCTCTTCCTCGGCGGCGCCATGGAGGAGAGCGCGGCATGAGCGCGAAGATGCGGATCGCCGTGGCCGGCGCCGGCCTGATCGGCCGCCGCCATATCGAGTTGATCGAGTCCGCCCAGGATTGCGTGCTCGCCGGCATCGCGGACCCCTCGCCCGCCGCGAAGGACTATGCGCTGGCGCATGGCGTGCCCTGCTACGCGGACCATCGCGCGCTGCTGGCAGAAGAGAAGCCCGACGGCCTCATCATTGCCTCGCCCAACACGTTGCACTTGCCGATGGCGCTCGACTGCGCCGAAGCCGGCGTGCCGGCTTTGATCGAGAAGCCGGTGACCGAGACGGTTGCCACCGCGCAACGCCTGTGCGCGGCGGTGAGACGCACCGGCGTGCCGATGCTGGTCGGCCATCATCGGCGGCACAATCCCATCATCAAGTCGGCCCGCAAGGCCGTGACGAACGGAAAGCTCGGCCAGCTCACGGCCGTGGTCGGGCTATGGCTCCTCAAGAAGCCCGACGATTATTTCGAAGTCACCTGGCGGCGCGAGGCAGGCGGCGGGCCACTGCTGATCAATCTCATCCACGACATCGACAATCTCCGCTTCATCTGCGGTGAGATCGTCGAAGTGCAGGCGCTGACCTCGAACAAGGTGCGCGGCCTCGCGGTCGAAGACACCGCCGGGCTGCTGCTGCGCTTTGCCAACGGCGCGCTGGGCACGGTGACCGTGTCGGATGCGACGCCGGCGCCGTGGAGTTGGGAGCTCGCCTCGGGCGAGAACCCGGCCTATCCCAGGCAGGATCAGCCCTGCTACATCTTCGCAGGGACTGCGGGTTCGCTCTCCGTGCCGAACATGGAGCTGTGGTCATACATGGAGCAGCCCGGCTGGTACGCGCCGCTGTCGCGCGCGACCATCGCGCCGCCCGCGTTCGATCCGCTGGTCGAGCAGCTCCGGCATTTCTGCGCAATGATTGCCGGCCGTGAACAGCCGCTGATCTCGGTCGAGGACGCGATGGGGACGCTCGCCGTCGTCGAAGCCGTCAGCGCGGCCGCGCGTACCGGGCAAACGATCTCGCCGGGGCAGATCATGGAGCAGGCCGCATGAACAAGCGCTCGATCGCCACCGTCTCCCTCTCAGGCAGCCTCGACGAAAAGCTCCGCGCCATCGCCGCCGCGGGCTTCGATGCGGTCGAAATCTTCGAGAACGATCTGCTGTCGTTCGGCGCTGGCCCACGCGATATCGCGAAGATGTGCGCGGACCTCAATCTCGAGCTCTGTGCGTTCCAGCCGTTCCGCGATTTCGAGGGCATGCCGGAGCCGCAGCGTGCGCGCAACTTCGCCCGCGCGGAGCGGAAGTTCGATCTGATGCAGGAGCTCGGCACCGATCTGTTGCTGATCTGCTCCAACGTCTCACCCGCCGCGCTCGGCGGCATCGACCGCGCGGCTGACGATTTTCGCGAGCTTGGCGATCGCGCCGCGAAACGTCGTTTGCGCGTCGGCTATGAGGCGCTGGCCTGGGGCCGCCACGTCAACGATTACCGCGACGCCTGGGAGATCGTGCGCCGCGCCGATCATCCCGCGATTGGCGTCATCCTCGACAGCTTCCATGCGCTGGCACCTGGCTTTCCGACCCGCGCCATGGCCTCGATCCCCGGCGACAAGATCTTTCTGGTGCAGCTCTCCGACGCGCCAAGGCTCGAGCTCGACATCCTGTCGTTGAGCCGGCACTTCCGCTCCTTCCCCGGCCAGGGCGACCTGCCGGTCGGCGCGTTCATGGCGGCGATCGCAGCGACCGGCTATGCCGGACCGCTGTCGCTGGAGATCTTCAACGACCAGTTCCGCGCCGGCTCGGCCGCACAGACCGCCGTCGACGGCCTGCGCTCGCTCATCCTGCTGGAGGACCAGCTCGCACCGGACTGGCCGAATTTCGCCGGCAAGGCGCTGGCCCCGAAGGCGAAGAGCCGCGGCACCGGCTTCATCGAATTTGCCGTGAACGAGAGCAAGGCCGGCGAGCTTGGCCGCCTGTTCTCACAGCTCGGCTTCCGCAAGAGCGGCCAGCACCGCAGCAAGGCGGTGGAGCGCTGGTCGCAGGGCAAGGTCGAGCTCGTCATCAATTGCGAGACCGACGGCTTTGCGCATTCGCACTATGTCACCCACGGGCCCGGCGTCTGCGCCATCGCGCTCGACGTCGACGATGCCGGCCGCGCCATGCAGCGTGCCGAGACGCTGAAGGCGCGCACCTTCTACCAACCGGTCGGACCGGGTGAACTCGAAATTCCCGCGATCCATGGCGTCGGCGGCAGCCTGCTCTATTTTCTCGACCAAGCCGGCAAGAACTGGGACACCGATTTCGAGCCTGTCGCAAGCGACGCCAGCGCCGATGCGCTGGTCGCCGTCGACCACATCGCGCAGTCGATGCCCTATGACGAGATGCTGACCTGGCTGCTGTTCTACACCGGCATTCTCGATCTGAAACGCCTGCCGCAGATGGAGATCGCCGACCCCAGAGGCCTCGTGCAGAGCCAGGCCGTCATCAACGCCGACCAGAGCCTGCGCTTCGTGCTCAATGGCTCCTCCGCCAACCGCACCCTGCCGGCGCGCTTCATCTCCGAGTTCTTCGGCTCGGGCGTGCAGCATGTCGCCTTCGCGTGTCAGGATATTTTTGCGACCGTCGCCGCGATGCGCCAGCGCGGCGCGGGCTTCCTGGATATCCCCGACAATTACTACGACGACATCGAAGCCAAATACGATCTTGGGCCCGAGCTGATGGCGCAGCTGCGCGCCAACCACATCCTCTACGACCGCGAGGGCGACGGCGAGTTCTTCCAGGTCTACACCCACATCTTCGACGAGCGCTTCTTCTTCGAGATCGTCGAGCGCAGGGATTATCAGGGTTTTGGCGCCGCCAACGCCGGCATCAGGCTCGCAGCGCAAGCGCGCGAGGTGCGCCCGGCAAGCATGCCGAGGGTGTAGGACACTCTCTCCACACCGTCATTGCGAGGAGCTCTTGCGACGAAGCAATCCAGAATCTCTCCGCGGAAAGATTCTGGATTGCTTCGCGGAGCCTGTCATCGGGCCGGGCTACGCGCGGACCCGTTAGCTCGCAATGACGGAGGAGATAGCTAGGAGACCCTCTCCCCGCTTGCGAGGAGAGGGAGAGGCAAAGCCTCACTTCATCTTGCACTTCTCGTGGAAGCGATCCTGATCGTTCTCGACGATGGTGGCGACGGTCTTCAAGGCGAGCTGGCCTTCGGAATCCTTGACCACGTCCTGCAGATAGAAGTTCTGGATCGGGATGTGGTTGTTGCCGAACTTGAACGCGCCGCGCACCGACTTGAAGTTGGCCTTCTCCATCTCGGCCTTCATCTCGTCCTTCTTGGAGGTGTCGCCCTTCACGGCGACGACGGCGCTGTTGATCAGGTTCGCGGCGTCATAGGACTGCGCGCCGTAGAAGGTCGGGCGCAGGCCGGGGTACTTCTTGCGGTAGTCGGCGACGAAGCGCTTGTTCTGCTCGTTGGGGAGGTCGTTGACCCATTGCTGCGCACCGGGCACCCCGAGCGCATTCTCCTTCTGGAGCGGCAGCGAGAGCTCGTCGATGGTGAAGGCGGTGTAGAGCGGCATCGTGCTCTTCAGCCCGGCCTGTGCATATTGGTTCAGGAATTGCACGCCAGCAGCACCCGGGTAGAACACGAAGATCGACTCGGCGCCGGAGGCACGCGCCTTGGAGAGCTCGGCGGAGAAGTCGAGCTGGCTCGGCCACACCGTATATTCCTCACCCACGACCTGACCCTTGAAGGTGCTCTTGACGCCGGCCAGCATGTCCTTGCCGGCGGCATAGTTCGGGCCGATCAGGAACACCGACTTGACACCCTTCTGGTTCATATAGGTGCCGACCGCCTGCGGGGTCTGGTCGTTCTGCCAGGAGGTCGAGAACACGTAAGGCGAGCACAGCTCGCCCGCGAGCTGCGACGGCCCGGCATTGGCCGAGATCAGGAAGGTCTTCGAATCGACCGCGGTCTTGAGCGAGGCGAGCAGCACGTTCGACCAGATATAGCCGACGATGAAGTCGACCTTGTCCGACTGCACCAGCTTCTCGGTCTTCTGCTTGCCGACGTCGGGCTTCTGCCCGTCGTCCTCGTAGATCACCTCCACCGGCTTGCCGCCCATCTTGCGGCCGAGATGATCGAGCGCGAGCTCGAAGGAATTGCGCATGTCGTTGCCGATCACGGCGGTCGGGCCGCTGAAGGTCGAGACGAAGCCGATCTTGATGGTGTCTCCGGCGAATGCCTGATTTGCCAGCACCAGCGCCGCTGCGCCCGCCAGCCAGAATGCCGTCCTCATAACACTCCCTCCTTAATTATCGGTCCTGGAAGCGGGGTGATCGCCGCTCCAGGCCTGTCTCTATTGAACGCAAAATCTGTCGCGCCGCCAATGGCTCAGCGCCCGCCCTGCACCATATTTCGCCCCGATCTGAGATGGCAAGAATTATAATTCTACTCACTTCGACCGAGGCCGGCCCAGGTTGCGGCGCTTTTTCGCACCGGATCGATACATCAGGCCTATGCGACGATTGATGACCTCTATTGGACCGCGGCGCCCAATCCGCACTTAAATGAAGGCGAGCAGCAGCGAGATTCGAGGGTTAAATCATGGCCGCAAATCCCCATCGCGTCGTCATCGTCGGCGCCGGCTTCGGCGGGCTGGAGGCGACTTACCGGCTTGCGGGCGCTCCCGTCGAGATCACGCTGATCGACCGCCGCAATCATCATCTGTTCCAGCCCCTGCTCTACCAGGTCGCGACCGCCTCGCTCGCAACCAGCGAGATCGCCTGGCCGATCCGTCATCTCATGCGCGACCGGCGCGAGGTGACGACGCTGTTCGCCACCGTGAGCGGCGTCGATGCCGAACGACGCTGCGTGCTGATCGACGACGGCAGCGAGGTGCCCTACGACACGCTGGTGCTGGCCACGGGCGCGCGGCACGCCTATTTCGGCCACGATGAATGGGAGCAGTTCGCGCCCGGCCTGAAGACGCTGGAGGATGCGACCACCTTGCGCCGGCACATCCTGGTGGCGTTCGAGCGCGCCGAGCGCGAGATCGATCCGAAGCGACGCGCGGCACGGCTGACCTTCGTGATCGTCGGCGCCGGCCCGACCGGCGTCGAGCTCGCCGGCACCATCGCCGAGATGGCGCATCACACCCTGCCCGCCGATTTCCGCAACATCGACACGCACAAGGCCCGCGTCGTGCTGATCGAGGCCGGCCAGCGCGTGCTCGCCGGCTTTCCCGACGAGCTATCAGCCTATGCGCAGGCCTCGCTGGAAAAGATCGGCGTCGAGGTCGTGCTCGGGCAGGCCGTCACCGAGATCAATCGCGAGGGCGTCGTGTTCGGCGGCAAGCTGCTCGAGGCCAAGACACGGATCTGGGCCGCCGGCGTGCGCGCCTCGCCCGCGGCCGAATGGCTCGGCGCGCCCAGCGATCGCGCCGGGCGCGTGCTGGTCGAGGCCGACCTCACCATATCAGGCCATCCCGAGATCTTCGCGATCGGGGATACCGTCAGCATCAACGCCTGGGACGGCAAGCCGGTGCCCGGCATCGCGCCGGCCGCCAAGCAGCAGGGCCGTCACGTCGCGGAGACCATCAAAGCGCGCCTGCGCGGCGCTGCAGCGGGTCCGTTCCGCTATAAGCATTCCGGTAACCTCGCGCAGATCGGCAAGCGGCTCGCAATCATCGATTTCGGCAAGATCAAGCTGCGCGGCACCATCGCGTGGTGGATCTGGGGCATCGCCCACATCTACTTCCTGATCGGCCTGCGCCACCGCCTCAGCGTCGCGCTGAGCTGGCTGTGGATCTACGCGCGAGACCAGCGCGCAGCGCGGTTGATCACGCAGGGGTCGAGCAAGGTGGTGTAAGGGCGCTGACGCAACGCGGCCCTCTTACCCTCCCCTGGAAGGGGAGGGTCGGCTCACATGGAGCGCCAGCGACATGTGAGACGGGGTGAGGTGACGGTCTCTCCACATCCAACACTGCCCGAGTGGAGAGATCACCCCACCCCGCTCGCGCTGCGCGCGATCGACCACGGGCGAGCTACGCTCGTCCCGGACCCCTCCAGGGGAGGGTGAAGGAAGATCGCGCTCGCCGCTCCTACTTCACCAGCTCGCATCCGCCCTCCGCCAGCGGGCGGAACGCCTGATCGGCGGGAATCGTCGCGACCAGCTTGTAATAATCGTACGGATATTTCGACTCCTCCGGCTTCTTCACCTCAAACAGGTACATCGGATGCACGACGCGACCGTCCTGACGGATCGCGGTGTCGCCGAACAGCTTGTCCTTGCCCTTGAACTTCTTCATCTCGGGCACGACCTGCTTGGCATTGTCGCTGCCGGTGGCGGCGACGGCGTTGAGATAAGCGAGCGTGGAAGCATAGACTCCGGCCTGATTGCCGCTCGGCATCTTGCCGTTCATGCCGGGCCGTGCAGCAAAACGCTTGGCGAACGCGCGGGTATCATCGTTCATGTCCCAGTAGAAGGCTTCCATGAGCTGGAGGCCCTGCGCGACCTTGATGCCCATGCCGTGAACGTCGTTGATGAAGAGCAGAAAGGCGACGAGCTTCTGCCCACTCTGCTGGATGCCGAATTCGGCGGCCTGCTTCACCGCATTGATGGTGTCGCCGCCTGCATTGGCGAGCCCGATGACCTGCGCCTTCGAGCTTTGCGCCTGCAGCAGGAAGGACGCGAAATCGGAGGTGCCGAGCGGATGCTTGGACGAGCCGATCACCTTGCCGCCGTGACCCTCGATGTATTTCTGCGCCTCCGCCTCGATGCCCTTGCCGAGCGCGTAATCGACCGTGAGGAAATACCAATCCTTGCCGCCGCGCGACACCATGGCGGCTGCGGTGGTGTTGCCGGTCGCCCAGGCGTCGTTGACCCATTGGATCGTGTTGGGCGAGCAGGCCTTGCCGGTGAGGTCCGAGCTTGCGGTCGAGGACGCCAGGAAGGTCATGCGGCTGTCGCGCAGAAGCGCGTTGATGGAAAGACCGACGGCCGAGTTCGGCACGTCCACGATCGCGTCGACGCCTTCGACGTCAAGCCATTTGCGCGCGATGGCGTTGCCGACATCGGCCTTGTTCTGGTGATCGGCATAGACGATCTCGACCTTGATGCCCTTGCCGCCGCCGTTGAAATCCTCCGCCGCCATCCGCGCGGCCTCGACCGAGCCCATGCCATTGGTGTCCTGGAAGATGCCGGAGATGTCGTTGAGCACGCCGACGCGCACGACATTGTCCGATATTTCGGCGCTCGCCGCGCCGGTCACCAAGCTCGCAGCCAGCGCGAGCGTCCACTTCAGATGTTTCATCATTCCCTCCCTGTTTGATATTTTGAAGATCCGACGGCTTGGCAGATCAGACCTGCCGCTCTGGCAACTTCAGGACGAGCCCATCGAGATCGGGCGTGATCGTGATCTGGCAGGACAGCCGGCTCGTCGGTCGCCGCTCAGCGGCGGTGCCGTCGAGCAGCGCATCCTCGTCGTCGGCCATCGCAGGCAGGCGCGCGAGCCAGCTCTCGTCGACATAGACATGGCAGGTCGCGCACATCGCGTTGCCGCCGCATTCGGCCAGAATGCCGTCGAGGCCGTGACGGGTCGCGGCCTGCATGACGCTCTCGCCGCCTGCGGTCTCGACGCGATCGGACTTGCCGTCGGGATGGATGAAGGTAATGGCAGGCATAAAGCTCCTCGTCAGGCCGGGGTGATCGTCACAGGCAGGCTGTCGAGCCCGCGCAGCGTGTTGTTGAAACGGCGCTTCGGCTCGCCCGTGATCTCGAGCTTTGCGATGCGCCGGGCCAGCGCGGTCAGCATCACTTCGCCTTCCAAGCGGGCGACGAGCTGGCCGACGCACATGTGGATGCCGGAGCCGAAGCCGACATGGCCGGAGGTGCGGCGGGTGATGTCGTACCTGTCGGGGGCATCCCAGCGCCGCGGATCGCGGTTGGCGGCGGCAAGGAACATCAGCACCTTCTCGCCCTCACCGATTCGCGCACCGGAGAGCTCGACCTCACGGGTGGTGGTGCGGAAGAAGGTCTGCACCGGGCTCTCGAAGCGCACGGCCTCCTCGAAGGCACCGCGCGCGAGCGTGAGGTCGTCGCGCAGCCGCTGCCATTGATCGGGAAAGCGCGCGAGGCAATACACCGCAGCGCCGATGCCGTTGACCGTCGTGTCGAGTCCGGCCGACAGCAGCGAGCGCACCAGCAGCGGCGCTTCGGTGGGCATGATGGCGCCCTCGTCGACCTGTGCATGGATGCAGGCGCCGAAGCCGCCGGGCGCCAGATTCTCGCGCTGGCACTGCTCGGCGACATAGGCCTGATGCGGCGCCGATCGTTCGATCGCCTGCTGGCGCAACTGGTTGGGTGGGCCGAACGCGTTGAATACCACGCTTGCGTAGGGAATCAGATGCTCGCGCCCTTCCGGTTTCAGGCCCAGCGCCTCTGGAAAGATCGACAGAGGATAGGGCTCGGCGAGATCCGCGATCGCATCGAAGCTGCGCATCTGCAGCAGGGCATCGACACGCGCCTCGGCCGCCTCGGCAAAGCGGTCACGGACCTGCTTCATCACGGTCGGCGACAACACTTTTGACAGGACGGCGCGGGTGCGGGTGTGCGCCGGCGGATCGGCCTCGAGGATCAGGCTCGGCGGCCGCCACGGCGTTTCCTTCTTGAAATCGGACAGACCGACGCCGCGGCTGGAGCAGAAGGTTGCGGGATCGTTCAGCACAGCGTGGACCTCGGCATAGCGCGCCACGCCATAGACGTTCCACTTGTCGAGATAGACCACGGGGCCGGCTTCCCGCAGCAGCTCATGCGCCGGATAGGGGTCGGCAAAAAAGCTCATGTCGAAGGGGTCGACGTCGAGATGCGGGACGCCCGATCCCGCAGCACCGGATGCGGTCATGGAAGACCTCCCTCATTTTGATCTTGTGAAAGGGCGGCGCATGCCCTTAGGTCTTTGGGCCCGCCGCGAGTCAGAAACCCGATATGCCGCCGTCTTCGACCAGAGCCCGCCAGAAGCCCGCACCCAGTGATGCCGGACCGACGCTCGATCTCGACCGTTACGTCCCGGCGTTCATCACCTTCATCGCCAACAAGCTGTCGAACAGCGCGACGGCGTTCTATCAGAAGCAATTCGGCGTCAACGTCACCGAATGGCGGATCATGTCGCTGCTGGCGATCGAACCCGGCATTCCCGCCTCGCGCATCTGCCACGTCATCGGCTTCGACAAGGGGCCGGTGAGCCGGACGCTTGCCGGCCTCGAAAAGCGCGGGCTGGTGTCGATCCGCACCGACCCGAACGACGGCCGCACCCACTCGATCTCGTTGACGGCAAGGGGCCGCGCCACCCATGACAAGGTGATCGTCGCTGCGTTCGAACGCGAGCGGCGGCTGTTGTCCTGCCTCAGTAAGGACGAACGCGAGGTGCTGATCGATCTCTTGCGCCGGCTGCACGAAAATCTCGGCGCGGTGACCGGCAGCATCGACACTTGACGGGTCGTGCCCGGCGCGCAAGCTCCCGTCACTCCCGATCATGCGCCGGCATTTGCCGACGGCACCCCTTCTGCCGCGCATTGCTTCCTCCAGAAAAGAACGCGGCGTTCGTCCGCCGTCATCCCTGTCTGGAACGGTTCGCACAAGTTAGTTGCTTAGGCAACAAAAGAATCGGCAGGATATTGCGACAGGGTTGTTGGCGTATCCCACTCGTCATTCCGGGGCGCGCGTAGCGCGAACCCGGAATCCATCGTGCACCACCCCTACGGTGAAATGGATTCCGGGCTCGCGCCAAGAGGCGCGCCCCGGAATGACAGCGGAATATGGCGTCGCTAACTCGGCCTTTACAATCCGATCCACTCTCCCGACGCGTCATCGTTCAGCCGCGCCACCGCATCGGCGCGGCCCGTCAGCACGGCGCGCTGGTTGATGTAGCCCTTGTCGGTGATCTCGCCGCCGTCGACCGACGGTGGCTCGGCGAGCAGCAGCGCGCGGGTGGCGTGACCGGAGGAGTTGGCGCTCTGCTGTTTCAGCTTCGCCAAACCCTGCGCGATGGCGCTGCGGACCTTGTCGTGTGCCAGCACGTCGCTGGCCGCCGCCGTTTCGGGCAGGCCGGCATGGGCGCGGCAGGCCACGATGTTCGGAAACACGAGGAAACGCACCTCGTCACCGCCGTGGCCAGCGACGACGATGTCCTGAGCCAGCGGCGCCAGCGCGGCGATGCCGGCAACGCGCAAGCCGCCGACGCTGACCCATGTGCCGGAATTGAGCTTGAAGTCTTCGGCAACGCGGCCGTCGAAGAACAGGCCGCGCTCGGGGCGCGCGCTATCGGCAAGCTTCACCGCATCTCCGATCAAGTAAAAGCCCTCCTCGTCGAACGCTTGCCTGGTCAGCTCGGGTGCCTTCCAATAGCCGGGCGTGACGTTGGGGCCGCGCACCCGCACCTCCAGCTTGTCGCCGGAGGTGACGAGCTTCAGCTCGGTGCCGGGAATGGGCACGCCGATGTTGCCGGAGCGCTCGGCGAGAAAATGACAGTCGGTGGCGAGCGGTGAGGTTTCCGTCGAGCCCCAGGCCGAGACCATCGGCAGCTTGCGGCCGACCGTCTCGAGCGAGAGCTCTTCGAGAGCATCCCACAGATTCTGCGGCAATGCCGCGCCGGCATAGAACGCGAATTTCACCTCGTCGAAGAAGCGGCGGCGCAATTCCTCGTCGCTGCGCAGCGCGGCGATCAGCATGTCGAAGCCGCGCGGCACGTTGAAATAGACCGTCGGCATCACGCTTCTAAGGTTGGCGAGCGAGGTCGCGAACAGGCCGGGCGCGGGCTTGCCGCCGTCGATGTAGAGCGCGCCGGCGTTGCGCAGCACGAGGTTGAAATTGTGGTTGGCGCCGAAGGTGTGGCTCCAGGGCAGCCAATCGAGAATGACGAGATCGCGGCTCCGTTCGAGGAAGGTCCAGGTCTGCGCCTTGGCCTGCTGGCTCGACGTCAGCATGCGCTGGGTGTTGATGACGGCTTTCGGCGTGCCGGTCGAACCCGAGGTGAACAGGAATTTTGCGATCGTATCAGGCGTCACCGCGGCGAAGGCTCTTGCGACGTCAGGCGTCTCGGGCGTTGCCGCAATGGCGTGGAACGCGAGCGCGTCGACGTCATCGGCATTGCCGCTGATGATGTGTGCGCTGTGCAACGGCTTGATGGCGGCCAGCGCTGGCGCGAACGGCTGGAGCGCAGAGACGTAGATCGCGCCCGGATCGAGCAGCGCAATCATGCTCTTGAGCTTGTCGAAATCTTTCGACATCAGCGAATAGGCCGGCGAGATCGCCGCCGAGGGCACGCCGACATGCTGGGCGGCGAGCGCGAGCAGCGCATGATCGATGCTGTTGTCCGAGAGGATCGCGACGGGGCGGTCCGCGCTGAGCCCTTGCGCCAGGATCCAGGACGCGGCGGCGCGCACCTTCCGCAGCGCCTGCGCATAGGTGACGGTGGTCCAGGGCATTTCGACGTTGCCGCGCTCGGCCAGGAAGATCGCATCCGGCCTTTGCTGCGCCCATTGCTCCAGCCAATCGCCGGTGCAGCGCGCAGTCTCGCCGAGAGGCTCGGGCGAGCGCAGAACGATGCTGCCGTCGGGCCGATGCTCTGCGACGGTCCTTGGCGTTGCGAACAGGCCTGCAACGTCACCATGTGAGGCGACTGTCATGTGTTTCCTCCTCCATCCCGGTTACAGGATCGGCCGCGGCCTCGTTCCGGGCTGCTTTGGCCTATAATGTTGGGCACGCCAATTGTTGTCGTCAACAACAATCTTTCGCTCCGGGTCCAAGGGCGCTAGGGTTGCGCGACAGGAGACACGACGTGACAGCCACAGCATCCCGGGCCGACGGCCGCCACGCCCCGCGCAAGCGCGCCGGCAACGGCGCAGCACCACGCGATGGTGCCGACGACATCGGCCTCGACGCACTGGTCGGCCACGCCGGCTATGCGGTACGGCGCTTCCAGATCTGGATCTTTCAGGACTTCATCAAGACGCTCGGCGAGGTCGACATCAGGCCGACGCAATATTCGGTGCTGACCGTGATCGGCGCCAATCCGGGCCTGTCGCAGATGGCGGTGGCAAAACGCCTCGGCATCGAGCGTGCCCGGCTGGTGCACCTGCTCGACAGCCTCGAACAGCGCAAGCTGGTGAAGCGGATCAAGTCGAAGCAGGACCGGCGTTCGCATGCGCTGCACCTCACCGCGCAGGGCGAGACGGCGCTGACGAAATTCAAGCGGCTCGCAGCCGAGCACGAGCGGCACGTCGAGGCGAAGATCGGCAAGGAGAACCGGGCACAGCTGCTCCGGATCCTCTCCGGCTTCACCTGATCCCGACTGCCTATGATTTGGGCAGATAGGTCACTGAGGCGACCGGCCGGGCGCCGGCCGAAATGTCCCCCAAGCCACTGATCGCACGATAGGATCCGGCACGATCATCCTGTCCGGATTCTGTACACAATGGCACATCGCTTGCTTCACTCCGGGCGAGGACGAATTGCCGGAGTTTTGCCGCCATGGGGGCCGAGCAGCCTGAAACGATCGCCGCGATTGTGGCCGCGCACCGCGCGGGGACGCTGACGCCGGCGCAGACGGTCGCGCGGACCTATCAGCGCATCCGCGATCACGACGATCCTGCCGTGTTCATCAGCCTGCGCGACGAGAAGGACGCGATCGCGGAAGCGGAGAAGCTCGCGGCCCGGGCGGATGCTGCCAGCCTGCCGCTTTACGGCGTGCCGGTCGCGGTGAAGGACAATATCAACGCGCTCGGCTTTCCGACTACAGCGGCCTGCCCGGCGTTCTCCTATACGCCCACGCACGACTCGACCGCCGTCGAGCGCCTGCGCGCGGCCGGGGCGATCATCATCGGCAAGACCAATCTCGACCAGTTCGCGACCGGCCTCGTCGGCGTCCGCTCGCCCTACGGCATTCCCCGGAATTCGATCCGCGAGGATCTCATTCCCGGCGGCTCGAGCTCGGGCTCGGCCACCGCGGTCGGCGCGGGGCTCGTGCCGTTGTCGCTCGGCACGGACACCGCCGGCTCGGGCCGCGTGCCGGCGATGCTCAATAACATCGTCGGGCTGAAGCCGAGCCTCGGCATGATCTCGACCGCAGGCCTGGTGCCGGCCTGCCGCACGCTCGACTGCATTTCGGTGTTCGCACTGACGGTGGACGATGCCGCACTCGCACTATCGGTGATGGCCGGCCCCGACCAGGCCGATCCATTCTCGCGCGACCGGCCGCTCGGCGCGATCACGCCGATGCCGGCAAACCTGCGCCTGGGTGTGCCGCGCAACGGGCAGCTGATCTTCTTCGGCGACAAGAAAGCGGAAGCCGCCTACAACGATGCGCTGAAGCGATGGACCGCGCTTGGGGCAACGCTGGTCGAGTTCGACCTCGAGCCGTTCTACGAGACGGCGCGGCTGCTCTATGAGGGTCCCTGGGTCGCCGAGCGTTACCTCGTGATCAAGAACCTGCTGGCGTCCGCGCCTGACGCGATCCACCCCGTTACCCGCGAGATCACCGCGGCCGGCGCGCGGCTCACGGCCGCGGAAACCTTCTCCGCGCTCTACCGCCTGCAGGGCCTGCGCAAGATCGCAGAGCGCACGTTCGCCAACATCGACGCGCTGGTGCTGCCGACGGCGCCGACGGCCTATACGACCGCGCAGGTGCTGGCCAATCCGATCGAGCTCAACAGCCGGCTCGGCACCTACACCAATTTCGTCAACCTGCTCGACCTCTGCGGCCTCGCCGTGCCGGCTTCGATGCGCAGCGACGGCATTCCGTTCGGCATCACGCTGCTGGCGCCCGCAGGGCGCGACGCGCTGCTCGCGAGCATCGGCCGGGTGTTCCATGCCGATACCAAACTGACGGTCGGCGCGAAGGGTGTGGCACAGGCCCCGCTCGCGCCACTGCCCGCAAGCAATGGCGATGAAATCCCGATTGCGGTGGTCGGCGCGCATCTCACTGGCATGGCGCTGAACGGGGAATTGACCGCGCTGAATGGCAAGCTGATCGAGGCGACGAAGACCGCGCCCGACTACAAGCTCTATGCGCTCAAGACGACGCCGCCGAAGCCGGGCATGCTGCGCGTCGAGACCGGCACGGGCGCGGCCATCGAGCTGGAGATCTGGTCGCTGTCGTCGTCCGCTTTCGGCAAGTTCGTCAACGCGATCCCCGCGCCGATGGCGATCGGCACGATCAGGCTCGCCGACGGACGCGGCGTGAAGGGATTCCTCGTCGAGCCGGAAGTGCTGGGCGATGCGCGGGACATCACAGCGTATGGCGGCTGGCGGAAGTTTATGGCTGAAGCTACGACGGCGTAGACAGCGACCGCGGCCTCACACCGACTTGCGCCAGGCGGCTTCGTTCTTCTTCTCGTAGTCGTCGAACGCCTTGACGAGGCCGGACAGCACCTCTGCGGACGTTTCGAACATCGCGGTGAGCTGGGGCTCGTCGACCTTGCGGATGTCTTCGCGCAGATGCGTCACCGTCTCCTGTAGACGCTGCTTCATCTTCTGGGTGTGATGGCGGGGATCTTTCTCGGAGGAGGCCATGGTGTTTTCTCCTTATCGGATCGATGAGAGGAAACGATCGGTGCAAAGCCGGGTTCCTGAGAACCGACGCCTCTCCTTCACCTCGTGGTGAACACGCAACTCACACCGACACCGCGTAGATCTCATACTCCCCGCGCACCAGCTCGATGTGCGCACGCATGGCAGCGGCGGCACCCTGCTTGTCGCCGCGCATGATGGCGACGACGACGCGGTCGTGCTCGGCCTGCGACTTGGCGAGGCGGCCGAGGTTGCGGAACTGGGCGCGGCGGAACGGCTGCACGCGGACGCGGGTCGCGAGCGTGATCTCGGCGATGTAACCGTTCTGCGAGCCGGCATAGATCGCGTTGTGGAAGCGCTCGTTGACCTCGTGGAAGCGCTCGGGATTGCCGGTATAGCTCAGCACCCGCAGCTCCTCGTGGACGGCCTCCAGGCCGTGACGCTCGGCCGGCGACATGCGTTCGGCGGCAAGACCGGCGCACAAGGCCTCGAGCTCCGCCATCGCCTCGAACATGCCCTTCAGCCGCTCGACGGATGGCCGCGCCACCACGGCGCCGCGATGCGGCCGCGCCTCGACGAGGCCGCTCGCCACCAATTGGCGCAGCGCCTCGCGCACCGGCGTGCGCGAGACGTTGAAGCGCCGCGCGATGTCCGTCTCGTCCAGCGGCGAGCCCGGCGCCAGCGTTCCCCGCACGATCTCGTCGGCAAGCTGCAGCCGCAGCTCCTCGGCGCGCGTGACCTTCAGCAGCGACGGCGATGCACGGTCGACGCGCGGCACCACCGGCTCGGCCGGCAATGCGCCCTGCGGAAGATCATCAAGCGTCATACGGTCTCTTTCGGCTCGTCGATGATGCTGACATGAGCGGCGACGACGCGCCAGCCCTCCGGGAAACGTATCCACGTCTGCATCTGCCGGCCGACCTTGCCGGGAGCCGTATCGCGATAGAACAAGGTGGACGCCACGGCCGTGTCGCGGCCATAGCTGGTGATCACGGTTTTGGCGGTGCGGCGGTTCAGCCCGACCGGCGAACGGCCGGCGCGGAAACCGGCGATTGCCTCGTAGCCATAGAGGTTCTCGCCGATGCCGTAGCGCAAGGTGCGCGGATCGTTGCGGAAGAGCTCGCCGAGCACGGCGACGTCGTTGCTGACGAGGGCTTGCTCATAGCGCTCGAACGCGGCTTTCACTTCCGCGATCACGTCGGGGAGATCGATCTGCATCTTACAATCCTCTCGGCGCGGGCGCAGCGACGACGCCCATCTTCTCCAATGCGTGCGCGACGCGCAGCGCGATGTCCTCGCGCCAGGGCGCACAAATGATCTGCACGCCGATCGGCAGCGGCTCGAGCGGCACGGGGACCGCGACCACCGGCAGGCCGATGAAGGAGATCGGCTGGGTGTGGATGCCGATATTGGCGCGGACCGGCAGCTCGACGCCGTCGAGATTGAAGTTCACCTGGCCGAGCTTCGGCGCGATGCAGGGCGTTGCCGGCGCCAGCAGAACATCGACCGATTTGAAGATCTCGGTGAGTTGCGCGCGATACCAGCGACGGAATTTCTGGGCGCGATCGACCAGCGCGGCCGGGACCATGGCGCCTGCGATCAGCCGGTCGCGCACCGCCGGGTCGAAATCGCCAGGGCGCTTGCGCAAGCGATCGAGATGGAGCGAAGCGCCTTCGGTGGTGGTGATGACATAGGCGGCGGCGCGGGCGCGCGATGCTTCGGGAACATCCACCACTTGCGTCGCGCCCAGCGCCTTGGCGGCGCGGCTGACGGCTTCGACCGCTTCCGGAAACACGTTCTTCTGGAAGTGGCCGCCGGCGATCGCAACGCGCAGGCCGGAAATGGACCCATCGAGCAGCGGCGTGACGGGCTCCAACCCGCGCGTGGTGCAGGCGCCGTCGTCTGCGTCCGGACCCTGCATCGCGTCATAGGCGAGCGCGAGATCGGCGGCCGAGCGCGCAAACGGGCCGAGATGATCGAGGCTCGCCACGAACGGGAACGAGCGCGCGCGTGACAGCCGACCATAGGTCGGCTTCAGACCGAAGATGCCACAGAACGAGGACGGCACCCGGATGGAGCCGTTGGTATCGGAGCCGAGCGCGATCGGCACCAGCGCGCCGCCGACGGCGCTGCCCGAGCCACCGGAGGAGCCGCCGCTCATCCGCGTGGTGTCGTGCGGATTGCGCGAGGGACCATCATGGATGTTCTCGCCCGTGAAATCGTAGGCGTACTCGCCCATGTTGAGCGCACCGACGAGAACGGCGCCGGCCGCCTCCATCCGCTCGATCAAGGTCGCATCGCGCCTGGCGGGCGCGAGGTCCCGGTTGATCTTCGAGCCGGCGCGCGTTGGCAGGCCCGCGACATCGAACAGGTTCTTGACCGCGAAGGGTACGCCGGCGAGCGGACCGATTGTCCTGCCCGCAGCGATGTCGGCATCTATCGCGCGCGCTTTCGCGCGGGCGCGTTCGGCGGTGACGTCGGTGAAGGAATTGAGGATGCCGTCATGCCGCTCGATGCGCGCGAGCGCGGCTTCGGTGGCATCGAGCGCGGACATCTTGCGCCCCGCAACCGCACTTGCGATCTCGGAGGCCGTCATCTCTGGCTTGGCGGACATGGCGTCAGGCCGTGAAGATCGGCGCCGGCTCGGTTTCGTCCGGCAGCGCGAATTCGTCGACCAGACGGCCAAGCCGCAACGAGACCTCGAGGTTGGCGCGAACGGCAGGCCGCCAAGCCTCCTCGATCGGCAGCGCCAGCGCCTTCGATACGGCGTCGATATAGTCGTCCAGGGGTTCGGCCATCACGCTCTCAAGCAATCAGTGCAGTCTTAGTGTGTCGGCAACGGCGGATGCGGGATCGCCGTCAGCAGCTCCTTGGTGTAGTCGTCCTTGGGATCGCCGAGAACCTGCTCGGAAGAGCCCTCCTCTACGATCCGTCCCGTCCGCATCACAATGACACGATCGCACAACAAGCGCACCACGTTCAAATCATGCGAGACGAACAGATAACTCATACCTAGCCGCGCCTTGAGGTCCTGCAGCAGGTTGAGCACGACAGCCTGCACGGAGACGTCCAGCGCCGCGGTCGGCTCGTCCAGGACGACGAGCTTGGGATGCAGCGCGATCGCCCGGGCGATGCCGACACGGGCCTTCTGGCCGCCGGACAATTGGTGCGGGAAGCGGTCGAGCAGATTGTGCGGCAGGCCGACCATGGTGGCGAGTTCCTCGCAGCGGGCGCGCAGCGCGTCGCGTCCCCGGATATCGCCAAGCTGCATGATCGGATCGGCGATGGCGCGCGCAGCAGTGAAGCGCGGATTGAGGCTGTCGGTGGGGTCCTGGAACACCATCTGGATGCGGCTGCGCTGCGGCAGCCGGGCGAAGGCGGCAGGCTGAATGCCGCCGATGTCCTCGCCGTCGAACTGGATCAGGCCGGAGGTCTGGTCGAGCAGGCGCATCACCATCATCGACGTGGTCGATTTGCCGCAGCCGGATTCGCCGACGAGACCGACGCTCTCGCCATGACCGATCGAAAAGCTGATGCCGTCGACGGCGCGGAACACGTCCGGCTCGACCGGCGGCTTGCGGCCGAACAGCTTGCCGAGCACGGCGGTCGCACCCTGGCGGGGATATTCCTTGACGAGCTTTTCAACGCGGAGGAGGAGCCTTGGATTCTCGTCACCCCCGGGCTTGACCCGGGGGTCCATCGATCGAGACGAGTCTTGCGAAGCGTGATGGATGGCCGGGTCAAGCCCGGCCATGACGGAAGAGGATTGCGAGGCGCTCGCCTCCTCTTCCGGCAGCAGATCGCGCAAGCTCACCCCGAGCCGCGGCGTCGCGCGCATCAGCTTCTTGGTGTAGGGGTGCTGAGGGTTGGCAAAAATGTCGTCGGCGGTGGCAGTCTCGACGACGCGGCCCTTCTCCATCACGACGACGCGGTCGCAATAGGCGGCAGCGAGGCCGAGATCGTGCGTGATCAGGATGGTCGACATCGCGCGGCGTTTCGTCAGCTCGACGATCAGGTCCATCACCGCCTTCTGCGTGGTGACATCCAATCCGGTCGTCGGCTCGTCGGCGATGAGCAGCTGCGGATTGCAGGCCAGCGCGAGCGCGATGACGACGCGCTGGCACATGCCGCCCGACAGCTCGAACGGATAGGCGTGATAGCGCTCGCGCGGGCGGGCGATCTTGACCTGCTCCAGCGCCTCGATCGCCTTCTCGCCGTGATCTGCGACCTGGGCCTGCTGCACATGGGTGCGCAGGACGTCCTCGATCTGGTCTCCGACTTTGCGGATCGGGTTGAGCGCGGCGCGCGGGTTCTGGAAGATCATCGAGACTTCGCGGCCGCGCAAATCGCGCATCTGGTCTTCGGTCGCCGCCTTGACGTCGATGCCGGAGAACATCACCGAGCCCTCGGCGATTTTGCCGGCGCGATCGAGGATGCGCATCACCGCGTAGGATGTCACCGACTTGCCGGAGCCGGACTCGCCGACGATGGCCAGCGTCTCGCCCTTGGCCACGGAGATGTTGACGTGCTGCACCGCCTTGACGATGCCCCGGCGGGTGGTGAATTCGACCGTGAGATCCTGGACGTCGAGCAGCGGCTGGGCGGTCATGGACGGCTCCCGTCACTCAAACGGTCGAAAACAACCCCATGCACAGTAGAATGGCGACTGAAATCATTGGAGAATTTCTGACGTACGTCTGCCATCACGTCCTCCGCTGGGGATCGACGATGTCGCGCAGGCCGTCGCCGAGGAGGTTGAAGCAGAACACGGCGATCATCAGGGCAAGGCCGGGGAAGAGCGCGATCCACCATTCGCCCGACACCATGAAGCCTGCGCCTTCGGCGACCATGATGCCCCATTCCGCGGTCGGCGGGCGGACGCCGAGGCCGATGAAGGAGAGGCCGGCGGCGTTGAGGATGGCGTAGCCCATGGTCAGCGACATCTGCACGATCATGATCGGCATGATGTTCGGCAGGATGTGCACCAGGAGGATGCGGAATTCGCCGTTGCCTGACAGACGCGCGGCCTGCACGAAGCCGGCATTGCGGCGGACATTGGCTTCCGCGCGCGCGACGCGGGCATAGAGCGGGAAGTTCACGATCGCGGTGGCCAGGATGATGTTCTGCACGGTGTTGCCGAGCGCGGCGACGATGCCCATCGCGAGCACGAACAGCGGGAAGGCCATAATGGTGTCGGCGATGCGGCCGACGATGCGGTCGGTCCAGCCGCCGAAATAGCCGGCCGCGATGCCGGCAAGGCCGCCCATCAGGAACACCAGCGCGACCGAGGCGATCGCGATGAAGAAGTCGAGGCGCGTGGCGACGATGACGCGGCTGAAGATGTCGCGGCCCAGCTGGTCGGTGCCGAACCAATGCGCCGCCGACGGCGGCTTCAACGCAGCCGCGGTGTCCGAAGCGAGCGGGTCGTACGGCGCCACGTAAGGGCCGAATAGCGCGGCGAACACGATGATCAGGAGCAGCGCAAAGGCAAAGCCCGTGACCTTGTTCTCGCCGAGGACATAGCGGGTCTGTTCAAGGATCGCGACGAGGCCCGACGTGCGGGCGGGGCCGACAGGTTCAACAGCAGGCGCTACGGAGCTCATAGCCTAGCCCTCCAACCGCACGCGCGGGTCGATCACGCCGTACAAAATGTCGATGATCAGATTGAGCAGCACGTACATCACCGCCATGGTCAGCACGAAACCCTGCACCGGCGCGAAGTCGGAGGAGATCAGCGCTTCCACCGCGTAGGAGCCGATGCCCGGCCATGCGAACACTTTCTCGACCAGCACGTTGGCCCCCAGCAGGAACGAGAACACCATGCTGAGCGTGGTGATGACCGGCAGCATCGCGTTGCGGAACGCGTAGGTGACGATCACGGTTGCCGGCGACAGGCCGCTGGCGCGCGCGGTGCGGACGAATTCGGACGCGAGCACCGCGAGCATCGAGGCGCGGGTCATGCGCGCGATCGGCGCCAGCGAGAAGATTGCGAGCGTCGTTGCGGGAAGAATGAGCTGGCTCAACGCCGAGCGGAACGCCTCGAGATCGCGCGCGATCAGGGTGTCGATCAGATAGAAGCCTGTCACCGTCGGCGGCGCGCTGTAGAACACGTCGAGACGGCCGAGCGGCGCCGGCGACCAGCCGAGCCGGAAATAGAAGACATAGACCAGCACGAGGCCGGTGAAGAACACTGGCAGCGACACGCCGGCCGTGGTCGTGATCCGACAGAGATGGTCGATCCATGATCCCGGCCGCGTTGCCGCGAGCACGCCGAGCGGAATGGCGATCGCAACGGACACGAAGAGGCCGAGCAGTGTCAGCTCGGCTGAGGCCGGCAGGCGGTTGCGGATCTCGGTCGCGACCGGCTGGCCCGTCGTCAGCGAGTTGCCGAAATCGCCGTGCGCGAGATCGTTGGCATAGCGGAAGAACTGTTCGACCAGCGGCTTGTCGAAGCCGAGTTTTTTCCGGATCTGCTCGACGGCTTCCTTGGTCGCGGCGGGGCCGGCGAAGTATGCCGCGGGATCGCCCGGCAGCGCGCGCGTCAGCAGGAAGGTGACGATGACGACGCCGATCAGCGAGGGGATCGCGAACATCAGGCGCTTGCCGATCATGGTCAGCATGGTGCTCGCTCCGCTCGCGCGAATGGCGAATAGCGAGTGGCGAATGGATATTCGCTCCTGTCGACCATCACGTCCCCCTATTCGCTATTCGCCACTCCCTATTCGCTTTCCTCACCCCTTCGCCATCGCGCGGTAATCCAGCCGCCGGTGGAACCAGTATTGGTAGCCGCTGATGTTCTTCTGCATCGCGACGTTGACGAACGGCTGATACAGCGGGATGCGCGGGACGTCGGCGAAGGCGAGATCGACGAAGCCTTTCACGTCGGCATCGTAAGCGGCCTTGTCGCCGGTGGCGGCCGCCGTGCGCGCACCGTCGATGAACTTGTCCATCGCCGCCGACTTGTAGCTCATGGTGTTGAAGACGGAATTGTTGCCGTGATAGCACCAGTAGAAGAAGTACTCGGGGTAATCGAGCCAGCCCGAGAACACGTTGGTGAACAGCGGCATCTCCTTCTTGTTGAGCTCGGTGCGCCAGTTGGCGCCGGGCACCTTGTTGATGGTGGTCTTGATGCCGAGCTGGGCGAGGCTCTCCTGCACGAGGATGCAGAGCGGTTCGTTGACGCCGGCGAAGTTGAGATCGAACGAGATCGTGGTCTCGAAGCCGTTGGCGTAACCGGCCTCAGCCAGCAGCGCCTTCGCCTTCTCCATGTCGGTGTTGTACTTGTGCGGCTGCGGCCAGGCGACTTCGGTGGCCTTGTCCTTTGCGCCGAACATGGGATTGCCGAGGCCGAACAGCACGGCGTCCATGATCTTCTGATACGGCATCGCATACGCTATGGCCTGCCGCACTTTCGGATTGTCGAAGGGCGGCTTGGTGACGTTCATGCCGATATACTGGATGCCGTTGGAGAACGGCAGCGACACCACGTTGAGCTTGCCGTTCGCCTTCATCTCCTGGAAATCCTTGAACGGCAGTTCATAGGAGATGTCGGCGTCGCCGCGCTCGAGCAGGGCACGGCGGTTGCCGGCCTGCGGCACCATGCGCCAGATCACGCGCTTGATCTTGGGAAGCGGACCGCCGACCCAATCCTCATTGCGCTCCATGATCACTTCGGTGCCGGCGGTCCACTTCGTCACCTTGTAGGCGCCGGAGCCGGCGGTCTGCTGTTTTGTAAACTCGAGACCCCAGGGATCCTTCTCGCTGGCATTCTTCTTCACCAGCTCGGAATTGACGATGCAGGGCACGATGACGGCGAGATCGGGGATCGTCAGCCTGTCCTTCTTCAGGAAGTCGACGCGCACGGTGTGATCGTCGACCACGACGAACTGCTCGGCCTTGGTGAGCGAACCCGCGCTCATCTGGAAGGTCGGGAAGCCGCCGACGCTGACGGCGCGGTCGAGCGACCATTTCACGTCTTTCGCGGTAACAGGCGCGCCGTCGTGGAATTTGGCGTTCTTCTTCAGCTTGAAGGTGACCGACATGTCGTCGATCTTCATGTCGTCGGCGAGCTCGCCCTTGAACTTGTCGCGGTCGTAATAGGGCACGCCGCCGGGACCGCTCTTCATCTCGTGGCTGATCAGGCGGTCGTAGCAATTCCAGGAGACTTCATAGCCGGGCACGTTGGTGCCGATGCCATGGATGTCGAGATTGTTCGGGCCGCCTTCGGAAACGATCAGCAAGGTCTCCGAGCGGGCATCGGCCTTGGCCGGGGAGATCACGGACGGCATGGCCGGAAGCGCCGCGCCAGCGGCCAACCCGGAAACGGATTTGAGGAAATCGCGGCGCTTCATGAAATCGCTCCAACACAAAGGTTTTTGGCTGGAACTGGATTCGCAAGGTTTGTGCCAAGGCTTAATAGGAGACTAAAGGCCATCTAAGCCGCTGATATCACAAATTATTCCTGTTCTCGCCACTCTGCACCGCAACGCGCAATTGCATACAAAGACGCACAATTGCGTAAAACTTAGGCTGATCGACTTGAGGGATCATTATGGAGGCAGCCGCCGGCGCTCACCCCGGCCCCCAGAGTCATTCCGGGGCGATGCGCTCAGCCCGGCCAGATCAGGTCCTGGAGCTCGAGGAGATCGGCGGCCCGCTCCTGCCAGCCCTCGATGCAGATGTGGCTGTTGAGGTCGCTGGCGCGGTGCAGCAGCATCAGGGCCATCAGGCGGCGCTTGAGGGTGAAATCCAGCGTCGTATAGCCAAAGCCTTCGAGCAGGCTCTTCACTCTGCCCGGACGGCCCGCCGCCATGAAGGCGCTGGGGCCGAGCAGATCGTAGTCGCGCCACCCTGTGAGCACGTCGCCGAAATCGAACAGACCTGCGAGCGACCATTGGCCGTCGTCACAGGCGAGCAGAAAGTTCTCGGGGATGTATTCGCCGATCAGGATCACGGGCGGCGCGTCCATCGGGATCAGCTTCGGGGCGTCACCTAGGAGGTCGTCGAGGCCTTCGAGGAATTTTGGTGCGAGGCCGAGACGCGTGTGCCGCGCGCGGCAGCCCTGCATCTGGGCGCGCATGAACGCATTCCAGCGCGGCTCGATGGACGCGAGCTCTCCGAGCGGAACGCGCTGCACGGCGGCGATGGTCTCGCCTATCTGGCGCAGCAGGCGTTCCTTCTGATCTTCCGGCAGTTGCGGCCACACCTCGGAGCCGAGCGTGCCGGCAAGGCGCGTGACGATCAGGTACGGCCAGCCGTCGTGCGTTCCTTCGGCGACGATCTCGGGGATCGGCAGGTGCAGACGGCCTTTGAGCTGCGCCAGCGACGCGCGCTCCGAGACGAATTGCGCTGCGAGCAGCGGCGGAAAGATCTTCAGGATCAGCGTCTCGCCGAGGTCGACCACGAGATTGGTGCCGGTCGCAAACACATGCGGCGAGCCGGCATCGAGGCCGTGGCTGCGCGCGATGTCGAGAGCGACCGGCAGCCATTGTGAGGGATCGGAACGAAAGGCGCGGAAGCTTGCGGCGTCGGTGAGGTGAGGCAATGTCAGCGACATCGCGTGCTTTATGCGTTTGAGTTCGTCATGCCCGGGCTTGTCCCGGGCATCCACGTTCTTCGTACCGCGCGGCAAGGCGTGGATGGCCGGGACAAGCCCGGCCATGACGCGGTGGAAAGATCGTGCGCGCTGACATCAAGCTTCATTCGCAGCGCCGCCACCCTACCTGTCCGGACTGGCGCGCTCGAACTGGCGCAAGAGCTTGTTGCCGCGCTCGACGGCGGAATCGAGCGCTGATTGCGCGCTCTTGTGGCCGGCGAAGGCCTGCTCGAGCTCGTCCTCGATCACGCCGCGGATCAGGACGAAGGAGCCGAGCCGGATGCCCTTGGAATTCTCGGTCGGCGGATTGAGCGTGATCTGCTCGAACGAGATCGCCGAGCCCGGATTGCGCTCGTAGAACCCTTGCGAGCGCGTCAGCTCGAAGGCGGCGCGGGTCACGGGGAGATAGCCGGTGTTCTGGTGCCAGGCGGCCTGCACGCCGGGCTGGGACAGATAGGCGAAGAAGCGCGCCACGCCCTTGTATTCCTCGCGCGGACGGTCGCGCAGCACCCACAGCGTGGCGCCGCCGATGATCGAGTTCTGCGGCGCGCCCTTCACGTCGGGCCAATAGGGCATCATGCCGTAGCCGATCTCGAACTTCGAATTGGCCTTGATGTCGGCGCGCGTCGCCGAGGAGCCGATGAAGATGCCGCACTCGCCCTTCTGGAAGCGCGGCTCGGCCGACTGCCCACGGCCGCTATAATCGAACAGCCTGGTCTTCTGCCACTCGCTGAGCGCCGCGACGTGATGCACCAGTCTCGGATTGTTGATGGTCAATTCCGCATCCAGCCCGGCGAAGCCGTTCGCCCGGCTCGCGACCGCGAGGTTATGGAAGGCGGCGAAATTCTCGACATGGATCCAGGACGGCCAGGACGTGGTGAAGCCGCAAGCAGCGCCGCGGTCGCGCAGGCGCTTGGCGGCCGCTCCCAGTTCCGGCCAGGTCTTCGGCGGCGCCTCCGGATCGAGGCCGGCGTCGCGGAACATGGTCTTGTTGTAGTACAGGATCGGGGTCGAGGAATTGAACGGGAACGACAACAGATTGCCGGCGGCATCGGTGTAATAGCCGGAGACCGCCGGCAGATAATCGTCGAGCGAGAACGGCTCCCCCTGGTCCCGCATCAGGCTGAACACCGGATAGATCGCGCCCTTGGCCGCGGTCATGGTGGCGGTGGCGACCTCGTTGACCTGCACGATGGCGGGCTGGCTGCGCGAACGGAAGGCGAAGATCGCCGCCGTCACCGTCTCGGTGTAATTGCCCTTGTAGACGGGCACGATGCGGTAATCGGATTGCGAGGCATTGAAGTCGGCGGCGAGCTTTTCCAGCTGCCGGCCGAGCTCGCCGGACATGGCGTGCCACCAGGCGATCTCGGTGGCAGCCCGCGCAGGGGCGGCCAATGCGAGGGCCGCAAAGGCGGCAGCGAGCTGCAAGAGGCGCAAGGCTGACATCAGGATGGCTCTTCCCAGGCCGCGGTCGACGTGGCGGCTGTCCTGCTTAAGGCCCGGCAGTGGCCGTTTCAACCGGGAATGAACGCCGGCCGCGCCGCACAATCAGCCCGCTGGCCGGGGGCGGGATGGGCCTTCCCTTAACATCTGCTGGAGCCCCGTTCCGGTCGGAACGGGTTCTAAATTATTAATTTGACGGGTTTTCTTTACCCGAACCGGTATCCACTTCGCTTGAAAACGCTTTAGATTGCATTGAACCTTTTCCTTCCGCCATAGACTCCACCACTGAGGGGTTGAGTGTGCCAGTGTTGAGCCGTGCCGAACTCTCGCGGACCGGGGTGGTCTTCGTCGTGCTTCTGCTTGCCGCAGTCTCGTCGAGCATGCGCGCGACGAGTGCGGTTGCGCGCGAATTTCGCGCCGCCGACACCCAAGCCGAGGACTACCCGACCGTCCAGGCGCTGCGCTACATGGGCGCCCTGATCGCCGAGCGCACCAAGGGCCGCCACGAGATCAAGGTGTTCCACTCCCGCCAGCTCGGGGAGGAAAAGGAGACCATCGAACAGACCCGGGTCGGTGCGATCGACCTCAACCGGACCAATGTCGCCCTGATCGGCAATTTCGTCCCGGCGATGAACGTGCTGGCGATGCCGTTCCTGTTCCGGTCCATCGAGCACATGCAGAAGGTGCTGGACGGACCTGTCGGCAGCGAAATCCTCGGGAGTTTCGAGCCCTACGGCTTCGTCGGGCTCGCCTTCTACGATTCGGGTGCGCGGTCGATCTATAACGGGGTCCGCCCGGTGAAGACCATCGCGGACCTCAAGGGATTGCGGATCCGGGTGCAGCAGTCGGAGTTGATGAGCCAGATGATGCGCGCGCTCGGCGCCGAACCGGTCGAGCTGCCCTACGGGCAGGTGCTCACCGGGCTTGCCAACCATCTGATCGACGGCGCCGAAAACAACTGGCCATCCTTCGTGACCACGAACCATTACAAGCATGCCGGCCATTACACGCTGACCGAGCACACGATGAGCCCGGAGGTGCTGGTGATCTCTCTGAAGGCCTGGAACAGCCTGTCGGCGGAGGAGCAGACGATCTTTAAGGAGGCCGCGCAGCGCTCCAGCCGGTTCATGCGCGAGAAGTGGCACGACCTCGAGGAACAGTCGCAGCGCAAGGCGCAGGAAGCCGGCGTGACCATCATCAGGGACATCGACCGCAAGCCGTTCGAGGACGCCATGGCCGCAATCTACGCCAAGGCCGCGCGCGACCCCGCGGCGGCCGCGCTGATCGAACGGATTCGCAAGGTGGAGTGAGGCCTGTTGGCTGCGCTTGGACATAGCGATCACGCGGACAAGCCACCCGGCCCGATCGGGCAGCTGCGCGCGCGCATCGTCGGCCTCTTGCGGGCGGTGCCGATCCGCTGGCGCATCCTGTCGATCGCCGCGCTGAACTCCGCCGTGGTCGTGGTGCTGGTGGCGATGATCTGGAACGGCGCCAAGGTGCTCGGCTCGGCCTGGGACGACGTGCGCCAGGTGCGCGAGTCCGACCGGATCCTGGCGCTGCTCGAGAGCGAGACCGGGCGGCTGCAAAACCTGATCCACCGCTACATCAACCAGCCGAGCCCCGACCTGTTCGCCGAGATCCTGTTGCTGCGCGAGGCGGTGCTGGGCACGCTGACCAATCGCGCCGCCAAGGACCCGATGCTATCAGGCTCGGTCGAGGAGCTGGAGCGCACCACCGACCGCTTCCTCAACGGCTTCGGCGAGCTGCGCAGCGTGCAGTCCACCATCGCCAAGACCTATGAGGAGCAGGTGCAGGGCCCGGCCAGGGACATGGCGGGCCTCTACTCCATCATCGAGGGTGCCACCGGCCATCGCGACGCGCTGATCTGGCCCTCGCTCGGCAAGTCCCGCGAGGCCTTCACCGCGATGCTGGTCGCGGCCAATTCCTATTATCTGTCGCAGTCGTCGGGCGCCGCCGACGACGCGCGCCGCCACACCGAGACGATCGAGAGGACCATCCCGGTCATGATCGATCTCGCCGACAACGACCTGCAGAAAATGGCCTTGCGGCGGCTCGCGGCCCGCACCGCCGCGCTGCGCGAGGGTTTTGCAAAACTCTCCGAGCAGCTTGCGAGCCGCACCGAGCTGCTCCGCAACACCATCGACGCCAGCCAGGCCGAGGCGATTGGCGCCATCGACGACCTCTCGACCAAGATGCGCCAGCGCGAGCAGAAGGCGCAGGAGGTGTTCGACCGCACGCTGGCGGATATCTCACGCCGGGTGCTGTCGATCGCGGTGATCTTCCTCGGCATCATCCTCACCGCGGGCGTCCTGATCGCGCTGTCGATCCGCCTGCCGCTGCAGCAAATCATGACCGCGATGCGCGCGATCACGCTCGGCGACCTCGACCGCGAGGTGCAGGGCACGAAAGCGCGCGACGAGGTCGGGGCCATGGCGCGCGCGGTGGAGGTGTTCCGCGAGAACGCGATCGCCAAGCGCCGGACGGAGGACGAGCTGCGCGCGTCCAAGGAAAAGGCCGAGAGCGCCCTGCTCGAGCTCAACACCGCGCAGCAGAACCTGATCGACGCCGAGCGGCTGGCCGCGCTCGGCGGCCTCGTTGCCGGCGTCGCGCACGAGGTCAACAACCCGATCGGCATCAGCCTGACGGTGGCTTCGAGCTTTGCCCGGCGCACCGAGATTTTCGAAGCCCAGCTCAAGGGCGAGGGCGGCCTGCGCCGCTCGCAGCTGGAGGAGTTCGTGCAATCCTCGCGCGACGCCTCGCAGCAACTCGTCGCCAATCTGACCCGCGCCGGCGAGCTGATCCAGTCGTTCAAGCAGGTCGCGGTCGACCGCTCCCATGCCGAGCGGCGGCAATTCTCCTTGAGCGAAGCCACCGACCAGATCATCGCCAGCCTCAAGCCGGTGCTGAAGCGGTCGCCGATCACGCTGGAGGTCGACGTGCCCGAGGGCCTGCTGCTCGACGGCTATCCCGGCTCCTACGGCCAGATCCTGACCAACCTCTTCCTCAACGCCGCCAACCACGCCTTCGCCGACGGCCGCGCCGGCCGGATCGCGATTTCGGCGCGGCCGCGCGGCACCGAGGACATCGAGATCAGCTTCTCCGACGACGGGGCCGGCATGACCCCGGACGTGCAGCGCCAGGCCTTTGACCCTTTCTTTACCACCCGGCGCAATGAAGGCGGCACGGGACTTGGCCTTCATATCGTCTATAACCTCGTCACCCAGCAGCTCGGCGGCCGGATGATGCTGGAATCCAAGCTGGGACAAGGCACTACTTTTCGCATTATCATGCCCCGCGTCGCCAAGGGCGGCGCGCAAAGCACAGAAAGTGACGGGACTTCTCAATGGCCGAACAGGACGATGTCCTCCACCTGATCGACGATACCGGTACCGCGTCGGAGGATGCCAATGCCCGGAAATGGAAGATCGCCGTCATCGATGACGATCCGGCCGTGCATGACGGCACGCGTTTCGCGCTATCGGACTACAGCCTGAACGGCCAGAGCCTGGAGATCCTGTCGGCCTATTCCGCGGCGGAAGGCCGCAAGCTGATGGCCGAGCACCGCGACGTCGCCGCCGTGCTGCTCGACGTCATCATGGAGACCGACGTCGCCGGCCTCGAGCTGGTCGAGTTCATCCGCAACGAGATCCGGAACGAGACCGTGCGCATCATCCTGCGCACCGGCCAGCCCGGCCAGGCGCCGGAGCGGCGCGTCATCGTGCAGTACGACATCAACGACTACAAGGCCAAGACCGAGCTCACCGCCGACAAGCTGTTCACCTCGCTGACCGCGGCGCTGCGCTCCTACCAGCAGCTCGAGCGCATGGTGCAGACCCGGCGCGGGCTGGAGATCATCATCGACGCGGCCTCCACGCTGTACGACTTCAAGTCGATGCAGCGGCTCGCCGAGGGCGTCCTGACCCAGCTCGCTTCGCTACTCAACGTCGATTGCGCGGGCATCCTGGTGCTGCGCGACAATGGCGGCATCGACCCCGAGCTCTCGGTGCTCGCCGGCAGCGGCTGCTACAGCCGCTTCATCGGCACCACCTCATCGAAGGCGCTCGACCCCGAGCTGCGCGAGATGGTGGAAGCCGCGTTCCAGCGCCGCAAGAACGAATTCGCCGACCACCGCAGCGTGATCTATTTGCGCACCGGATCGGGCCGCGAGGTCGTGGTACTGCTCCAGGCCGAGCGCGAGCTGTCGGAGACCGACCGTTCGCTGGTCGAGATCTTCTCCTCCAGGCTCTCGATCGCCTTCGACAACGTCATCCTCTACCAGCAGCTGCAGGACGCCAATACCCAGCTGGAGGACCGCGTCGCCCAGCGCACCCGCGCCCTGATGCAGGCCAACCGCCGCCTCTCGGCGCAATGGCTGCGGTTGCAGCGCGCCAACGGCTTCAAGAACGAGATTCTCGGCACCGTCGCGCACGACCTGAAGAACCCGCTCGGCGTCATTCTCGGCCGCACCGAGATGCTCAAGGAGCTGATCTCGACCGGCGCCTCGGAAAGCGGGGTCGTCGCCCAGGTCGACCACATCCGCGACGCCACCAAGCGCCTGACCACGATGGTCGATCATTTGATCTCGGACGCGATGGCCGATGCCTTCGACATCACCATCCGCCGCGAGCCGGTCGACGTCGCCGCCCTGGTCAAGGAGGTCGCCGAGGCCAACCAGCCGCTCGCGGTCAACAAGCAGCAGGCGATCAGCGTCACCGCGCCGCCCAACATCGTCACCATGTGCGACACCGACCGCATCCGCGAGGCGATCGACAATCTCATCAGCAACGCCATCAAATACTCACCGATCGGCGGCAAGATCGACGTCACCGTGGTCCACGAGGGCAGCGACACCATCGTCAGCGTCAGCGACGAGGGCGCCGGCCTGTCGCCGGAGGATCTCGGCCGCCTGTTCGGCCGGTTCCAGCGGCTGTCGGCCAAGCCGACCGCCGGGGAGAGCTCGACGGGACTTGGGCTCTCCATCGTCAAGCGTATCATCGACATGCACGGCGGCGAGGTGACCGCCGAGAGCGAGGGCCCCGGCAAGGGCTCGACCTTCACCATCACCCTCCCTGCGACTGAAGCGCCGTGATGTCAAAGCCCGTGATGCAAAGCCCATGATGCAAAGACCATGACCCAAAGCCAGCACATCATGATCGTCGACGATGAGGCTCCGGCCCGGGAGATGGTCGGCGATTACCTCAAGATGCACGGCTTCACCGTGACGCTGTGCGACGGCGGCAAGTCCTTGCGCGCCGCGATCCAGGGCAGCATGCCCGATCTCGTCGTGCTCGACCTCAACATGCCCGAGGAAGACGGGCTCTCGATCATCCGCGACCTCAAGAGCCGCATCAACGTGCCCGTCATCATGCTGACGGCGACCGCGAGCCCGATCGACCGCGTCGTCGGCCTCGAGCTCGGCGCGGACGATTACGTGGCAAAGCCCTGCGAGCTGCGCGAGCTGATGGCGCGCATCCGCTCGGTGCTGCGGCGGAGCGGGCCGGCCAAGACGGCAGAGGCGTCGGCGGCGAAGTCGCACAAGGAGCAGCTGGTGCGCTTCGGCACAAAATGGCTCGACCTCGAAGCGCAGGCCTTGCGCGACGACGAGGGCAACGAGCATCCGCTGACCGCATCCGAGTTCGGGCTGCTCAAGGTGTTCGCGGCCAATCCGAAGCGCGTGCTGTCGCGCGAGCGCCTGCTCGAGCTTGCCAACGCCCGCGACGCCGAAGCCTTCGACCGCGCGGTCGATCTGCGCATCATGCGCATCCGCCGCAAGATCGAGCCCGATCCTGCCAAGCCCGCGGTGATCCGCACCATCCGCGGCGGCGGCTATCTGTTCTCGCCGCAGGGCGAGAAGGCGTAGTCAAAACCGCACTCCGCCGTCCTCCCGGGCGCGCGTCGCGCGAGCCCGGGATCCATAAGCACAGGCTGGGGTTGGCGAAGACTCGGAGCGGGCAGCTCGCCCCGCGACTTCTTCCTGGGGCTATGGGTCCCGGGCTCGCTTCGCGCCCAGGGACGACAGCGGTAGGTGCGGCGCGACCAAACGCAATCCCTCTAAATTCGTTCCGCGGCGCGCCCGTCCGACCCCGAATCCCCACCCCCGTATTTTCCGTACGTTGAAATCACAAGGTTTTTTGCCCCGAATGTTTCGTCGCGCCCTGTCCGGCGAAACAATTTGACGGCGCACGAAACCATTTTCCGCTTTTCGTGCAGACGTCCCGAAACGTTGGCTCATTAACACTTTGACCCAAGGAAACGCCGCTCGGTTGCGGCGCTACGGGGAGCCAAGTCCATGCCGAACGTCATTGCCATCAACGCCCAAGCCAGCCAGAGCATCATTGCCGCTCAGGCGACCTCGGACGACATGCTCCTCGCAAGCATTGCCGACGGCAACCGGACGGCCATGCACATCCTTTACTGCCGGCACAATGTACGGGTGTACCGATTCATCCTGCGCATCGTGCGCGACGCCACCACGGCGGAAGATCTGGTCAGCCAGGTGTTTCTGGACGTGTGGCGGACCGCCGGCCAATTCCAGGGCCGCTCGCAGGTGTCCACCTGGCTGCTCTCGATCGCCCGCTTCAAGGCGCTGACCGCGATGCGCCAGCGCCGCTTTGAGGACATCGATCAGGAGGACGTGCGTCAGATCCCTGATGGTTGCGACACGCCGGAGACTTCGCTCGACCGCAGCGACACCAGCGCCATCCTGCGCGCCTGCGTGCAGAAGCTGTCGCCGGCGCATCGGGAGATCATCAACCTCGTCTATTACCACGAGAAGTCGGTGGAGGAGGTCGGCCAGATCATCGGCATCCCCCAGAGCACCGTGAAGACGCGGATGTTTTACGCCCGCAAGCAACTCGCCGATTTGCTTAAGGGCGCCGGCGTCGATCGTTTCGCCGCTTAACAATAATGATTTCAAGGGGATAGGACCTCCGTTTTGGCCCTCTCCCCGGACACGGAAGCGTTACCACTGACGAAACAATTGAAACAAACGACAACATCAGGCGGAAAAACTTCCCCTCTATAAAGCTCCCATACGGTTTCGTTAAACCTCCCAAGACCTCCAGCGACCCGGACGATGCCCCGTCCGGGTCGTTTTTATTGGGGGGCGGCGCGGACCTTTCGTCTCCTTGTAAGACGGGCAGGCTCTCTCATTCCCTCCCCCTTGTGGGGAAGGGAGCGCACCGCCGTGTCGGTGGCACAGCTGGCTCACAACCCGAGGCCCCGTCACGAAGTCGTGACGCTGCGTAACGACCGCCCCACCGCGCGCGAACAGCCCTCGTGACCTCCCTCACGAGTGCCTCATGCTCGACCTGCTCTTTGCTCTCCTCGCCGGCATCCTCACCATCGCCGCGCCCTGTACGCTGCCAATGTTGCCGATCCTGCTCGGCGCCTCGATCGGGCGCGCGGGGCATCTGCGACCCGCGATGATCGCGCTCGGCTTCGTCTTTTCCTTCTCGGTGGTCGCGCTGGCGCTCGGCGCGATCACGCGGGCCTTCGATTTCGATCCGAACGTGCTGCGCGAGGCGGCAGCGGTCCTGCTGCTCGGCTTCGGCCTGTTGATGCTGTGGCCGGCGCCGTTCGAATGGCTGTCGATCCGGATCAACGGTTGGCTCGATCTCGGCAACATCGGCGCCACGCAGCGCGACGGCGCACTCGGTGGGCTGATCCTCGGCACCACCTTGGGACTGGTCTGGACGCCCTGCGCAGGGCCCGTGCTCGGCTCGATCCTGACGCTGGTGGCGACGTCGAAGAACGTTGCCTGGGCCGGCACGCTGCTGGTCGCCTATGCCATTGGGGCTGCGATCCCGATGCTGGGAATAGCCTATGGCGGACAGGCCGCGACCACGCGCGTACGCAGCCTGGCCCGGATCTCACCGCGGCTGCAGCAGGGCTTTGGCGTCGTCGTGATCGGCTTCGCGGTCGCCGCCTATTTCCAATACGACACGCTGATCTTGGCGTGGCTCACCGGCTTCTACCCCACCGGCCAGATCGGCCTGTGATCCCACCTCATCTTCACCGGAGGACGCTTTCCATGACTCTCAAGCTGCTCGCAATGTCTGCTGCACTGATCGGCATCACAGTGACCGGCGCCGTCATCCCCGGCATCTGCGACGAGGCCGCACGCGCCGCGCCTGTCGTCACCGCCGCCGCGAACCAGCAGGCCGCGCCCGACTTCACCGGCATCACCAACTGGTTCAACTCGAAGCCGCTTCATATCGCCGATCTCCGCGGCAAGGTCGTGCTCGTCAATTTCTGGACCTATGGCTGCGTCAACTGCGTCAACACGCTGCCGCATGTCACCGGCCTCTACGCCAAGTACCGGGATCGAGGCCTCGTCGTGGTCGGCGTGCACACGCCGGAATTCCCGTTCGAGCGCTCGGCCGCCAACGTGCAGGCCGCGCTGAAGCGCCATGGCATCACCTATCCGGTGGCGCAGGACAATGAGTCCAAGACCTGGAGCGCCTATCGCAATCAATACTGGCCGGCGCAATACATCGTCGACCAGAGCGGCAAGATCGTGTTCCAGCACGCCGGCGAAGGCAGCTATGACGAGATCGATCGCACGGTGGCCAAGCTGCTGAACGCGAGCAGCTGACCCCGCGCAGCCATCGCGGCGGCAGTTGTCGCCCTTGTTGCTTGACTCCACGGAGCCGTCCGTGGAGTTTCGCACCGACGCAATCAGCCCCCGCAATGGACGCGACCACCAGCACCGACATTCGCCTTCGTGAAGGCTCCTCGATCGCGCAGCGACTGGTCGTGGCCGGCTGTGCGGCTGCCGTCGCACTCTGCTTCACGCCGGGACTGTTCACGAAGGACGTCCTGGAAATCGCGATATCGTCCGTGGCGCTGCTGGTGGGGGCCGGGTTCGTCGTCATCATCATGATGGCGCCGGCCGTGGTGTGGATCATCACCCCGGACGAGATCCTGATCGGCCGGCAGCGGCCGTTCGGAAAGCTCCGGACGCGCCTCGTCGGCAAGGACGAGATCGCCGCGCTACAGGTCCCCGGCAGCAAGCGGGTGAAGGCCCGCTTCCAGCTCGTCTTCACCCTGGCCTCGGGCGAGCGGCTGACCTCGCCGCCGATTTCCGATGTCACCCATGTCCGCGACACCGTCGCGTGGATCGCGGCGCATTTCGACGTTCCCAATGTCGAGGCGCCGAGCAACCCGCTCGATGCCAGCAATCCCGAGATGCATCTCGGCGAGCCTCTCGAGGCGTTTCCTGCACGGGAGATCCGCATCGTCGCACTGATCGCGGTGGCTTTGTCCGCGGCCCCCTATGCCTACAAGCTGTGGCGCGGCCTTTCCCCCAGCCATGTCGATATACTGCTGCTGCCGCTGGGTGCGATCGCGGCATTCACCATCTATCGCTATGCCAACCTTGCGACCGGCGCGTTCTGGGTCATTCGACCGAACGATATTCGCGTCGAGCGCCTGTGGGGCGACGGCAGCCTGCGCGCCGACCAAATCACCGGACCCGACGTCAAGTCGATCACGGTCGAGCGTCGCGGCCGCTCCGAGGACGAGCATTGCGTCGTGGTGATCCGGCTGCATTCGGGGCGGCGGTTTCGCAGCCCCCGCATCGGCTCGCGCGTCGAAGCCCGCGCCGTGGCGACGGAGATCGTCCGGCGGCTTGGGATCCCGGCGAGGAGCAACAAGATCTGACTCGGGTGTGGAAGATTGGGCATGGAAGCTTCCACATCGTCATGGCCGGGCTTGTCCCGGCCATCCACGTCTTGGCCCTTGGCAGGAAGTACGTGGATGCCCGGGCCTTCGCCTCGCCGAAGCGGCTTCGGCCGCGCAGGCGGGACAAGCCCGGGCATGACGGCATCTGTAAACGCAATCTCGGGCATCTTCCCGGCGAGGATGTCGCAATCACTGCTTTTCGCGCCATCCCCTGTTCGTGGCATTGCGCCGGGCCCGTCAAAAAACCAAAGCATTCTCGTGACATGCCAGGAAGGCGCGCCATCAACTTGCCATGAACTTGCCCCTCAGGTTTGATGGTTCCGAATGATTTGCGCTGTGGCAGCGGGGAGAGCTTGAAATGACGGATTTTCGTCGCCTGACCGGGATTTTCGTGGCTGCGATGGGACTGGCCCTGTCCACACCGCACGCCTTCGCCCAGCAGCCGGACCGCGGCGACGAGCCGGGCCTGATCGCCGATGACGGATACCAGCTCGAGCCGGAATGGCAGAAGCAGGTGGTCTACTTCCGCACCACCGAGCCGCCGGGCACGATCATCGTCTCGACGGCCGAGCGTCACCTCTATTTGGTGCAGCCCGGCGGGCGCGCCATCCGCTACGGCATCGGCGTCGGCCGCGACGGATTCCAGTGGCAGGGGCTGGTGACCATCACCAACAAGAAGGAGTGGCCGGACTGGACACCGCCGCCGGAGATGATCCAGCGCCAGCCCTATCTGCCGCGCTTCATGGCCGGCGGCCCGGGCAACCCGCTAGGGGCCCGCGCCATGTATCTCGGCACCACGGTCTACCGCATCCACGGCACCAACCGTCCCGACACGATCGGCACCAAGGTGTCGTCGGGCTGCTTCCGCCTGGTCAACGCCGACGTCGCCGACCTCTACGATCGCGTCCCTGTCGGCACCAAGGTGGTCATCCGGCAGAAGCCCGAGCTCTAAGGTTCATGATCCCGGCATGATTGCTTCGGACGGCCGCAGCGTGCCTTGCGCCAACGCGGCCGTCCGGATCCGGATCATGCACTCCGTCCTCGCCTGATTCCTTTTCCCGATTTTTCGAGAGAGCAACATGATGCGCACTTTTCGTGGCGGCCTGCTGATCGGGGTCGCCATCGCCGTGCTGGTCGCCATCGGCGCGATCATCTACGAGTTTTACGACACCCGCACCCTGAGGCGCACGGTTCGCCGCGGTGAGGTGCTGTGCGGCGTCAACAAGGGCCTGCCGGGCTTCTCGATCCCCGACGACAAGGGCAACTGGACCGGCTTCGACGTCGATTTCTGCCGCGCGGTGGCCGCTGCGATCTTCAACGACCCCGGCAAGGCGAAGTTCGTTCCGCTCGACGCCAACGAGCGTTTCAAGGAGCTGCAGAGCCGCAAGGTGGACATCCTCTCGCGCAACACGACCTGGAGCATGGCGCGCGAGCTCGACTACGATTTGTATTTCCCGGCCGTGGCCTATTACGACGGCGTCGGCTTCATGGTGCCGCGCACGCGCAACAAGGAGACCTCGCTCGACCTGGCAGACAGCAAGGTCTGCGTGCAGAACGGAACCACGACGACACTCAACGTCGCCGATTACTTCCGCATCAACAACATGAAGTATGAAGAGGTGAAGTTCGATAACCTCAACGACGTGGTGAAGGCGTACGACACCGGCAAGTGCGACACGTTCTCCGCCGACGTTTCTCAGCTCTATGCTCTCAGGCTGAACCTGACGAAGCCCGGCGACCACATGATCCTGCCGGACATGATCTCCAAGGAGCCGCTCGCCCCCGTCGTGCGCCAGCGCGACGACGACTGGATGATGATCGTGAAGTGGACGCTTTACGCGATGATTAACGCCGAGGAGCTCGGCGTGACCTCGGAGAACATCGACGAGGCCTTGAAGTCGAAGAAGCCGGAGGTGATGCGCCTCGTCGGCACCGAAGGCCGTTACGGCGAGCAGCTCGGCCTCACCAAGGACTGGGCCGCGCGCATCATCCGCCACGTCGGCAATTACGGCGAGATGTATGATCGCAACATCGGCGAGAAGTCGAAGTTGAAGATCCCGCGCGGCATGAACCAGCTGTGGAACGCAGGTGGCGTGCAGTACGCACCGCCGATGCGGTAAGGGGTGTCTCCGGGGAACGTCGTAGGGTGGGTTAGCCTTGCAATTGCGCTAAGCGCAATTGCTCGGCGTAACCCACCATGCTTCCGCGTTTGCCGGACGAAGATGGTGGGTTACGCACTGCAGATGCGCTTCGCGCTTCTGCAGTGCTAACCCACCCTACGAGAGCATCTCAATACCCCCGCGCGCGCGCCAGCTGCTCGGTGTGGTAGTTCGCATCGCCGAACAACTCCTCGCAGACGCGGGCGCGCTTCATGAAGAAGCCGATGTCGAACTGGTCGGTCATGCCCATGCCGCCGTGCATCTGCACGCCTTCCTGCACCGCGCGCGTGGCGGTGGTGCCGGCGCGCGCCTTGGCGACGGCGACGGCGGGTGCGGCCTTGGCAATGTCGGCGTCCAGTGCCTGCAGCGCCTTCATGGTGGCGGCACGGGTGATCTCGATGTCGATGTAGAGCTCGGCGGCGCGATGCTGCAGCGCCTGGAATTCGCCGATGAGCTTGCCGAATTGCTTGCGGCTCTTCAGATACTCGACGGTGCGGCCAAACACCTCGTCGCTGAGACCGACCATTTCGGCGGCGACCGCGCCGCGGCCGATGTCGAGCACGCCATCGAGCAGGCCGGCCGCCTGGTCGACCTCGCCGAGCACGCTGTCGGCGGTGACCTCGACATTGGCGAATTCAATCCGCGCCGCATTGTGCGCATCGACCATGATGGTGCGCTCGATCGCAACGCCCTTGGCCTTGGGGTTGACCAGGAACAGCGTCAGGCCCTCGCGTTCGCCGGCAGAGCCCGCGGTGCGCGCGGCGACGATGAGGAGATCGGCGACATGACCGTCGATCACCAGCGCCTTGGCACCGGAGAGCTTGAAGCCGTTGCCGGCGCGCACAGCCTTGAGGCTGGTCTGCAGCGGGCGATGCTTGGCGCCCTCGTCGATCGCGAGCGTCGCGAGCAGCGAGCCGTTCGCGATCTTCGACAGATATTCCGATTTCTGCGCGGCATTGCCGGCGCGGGTCAGCACTGATGCCGCCACCACTGACGTCGCGAGGAAGGGCGATGGCATCAAGGTGCGGCCGATCTCCTCCATGATAATTCCGGCTTCGACGAAACCGAGACCGCTGCCACCGAACTCTTCCGGCACGAGCAAGCCGGCAAACCCCATCTCGGCGAAGGAATGCCAAAGATCCTTGGAGAAGCCGGTGGGGTCCTTGCTGTCGCGCAAGTGGCGCAGGTGCGACACCGGCGCCTTGTCGCTGATCAGCCCGCGCGCGGAGTCGCGGAGCATGGATTGTTCTTCGGTGAGGACGAGGGCCATGTGCGTGTTTCCGATTCGAAATCTATCTGGTTCGTCATTCCGGGATGCGCCGCAGGCGCAGGCCCGGAATCCATCGGGCGGCAGAGGGGGAGGATGAATGGATTCCGGGCTCGCGACTTCGTCGCGCCCCGGAATGACGGAAACCTCACGCCCCCGGCAGATCCAGGATGCGCTTGGCGACGATGCCGAGCATGACCTCGGACGTGCCGCCCTCGATCGAGTTGGCCTTGGTGCGCAGCCAGGCGCGCGGGCGCGCGCCCTGCCTGGAGCGCTCGCTCTCCCATTCCAGCGCATCGACGCCGCCCGCCGACATCAGGATCTCGTGGCGGCGCTTGTTGAGCTCGGTGCCGTAATATTTCATCGCCGAGGAGAACGCCGGATGCGCCTGCCCGGCCTTGGCGAGATCGACCGCGCGCTCGGCGCAGGCCGCCAGCGCGGCTTCATCGACGTCGAAGGTCGCGATTCTACCGCGCAGCATGGCGTCGTCGAGCCTGCCCTGCCCATCGGTGCCGACGGAATCGGCCGCGATCTGGCCGAGCGGCCGGCCGACGCCGCGCTCGCCCATCCCCGAGATCATCGCGCGCTCGTGCTGGAGCAGGTATTTTGCGACGTCCCAGCCGCGGTTGATGGTGCCGACCACATGCGACTTCGGCACGCGGACATTGTCGAAGAAGGTCTCGCAGAACGGCGAGTAGCCGGAGATCAAGAGGATCGGCTTGGTCGAGACGCCCTTGGACGTCATGTCGAACAGGATGAAGCTGATGCCGTCATGCTTCTTCGCGGCCGGGTCGGTGCGCACCAGGCAGAAGATCCAGTCGGCGTAATTGGCGTAACTAGTCCAGATCTTCTGGCCGTTGATGATGAAGTCGTCGCCGTCGCTCTCGGCGCGGGTCTGGAGCGAGGCGAGGTCGGAGCCGGCGTTCGGCTCGGAATAGCCCTGACACCAGCGGATCTCGCCCGCGGCGATCTTCGGCAGATGCTCCTTCTTCTGGGCCTCGTTGCCGTACTTCAAGAGCGCCGGCCCAAGCATCCAGATGCCGAAGCTCGACAGCGGCGGCCGCGCGCCGATCCGCGCCATCTCCGCACGCAGCACCTTGTGCTCGGCAGCGCTTAAGCCACCGCCGCCATACGCCTTCGGCCAGTCGGGCACGGTCCAGCCCTTGTCGCGCATGCGCTCGAACCAGACGCGCTGCGGCTCGGACGAGAATTTTGCGTTGCGTCCGCCCCAGAACACGTCGGCATCGGACGTTGCGGGCTTGCGCATCTCCGGCGGGCAATTGGCCTCCAGCCAGGTGCGGGTCTCGTTGCGGAATGTTTCGAGATCGGCGGATTCAGAATCGCTGGTTTTGAGATCGGTCATTGGTCGTTTCCATCACCCGAAATTCGAATTGTTGCCGCCGAGTCTGGGCCAAGCCCCCGCGGAATTCAACCACTTATCGGTTATAGTCATTGCTGCGGCGAGCCTTGAAAACAAAGAGGAAACGACAATGCGCCTAAAACTTCTTTCGCCTGGCGAAATGAACGAGAGCCAGCGGCAGACCTATGACGAGTCGATCGCCGGCAAGCGCGGCAAGCCGCCGCCGCCGATGATGGCCTGGCTCAATAGTCCCGAGATGGCACGGCACGCCACGCGGCTCGGCGAGGTCATGCGCTTCGACACGATCTTCCCGGCCAAGCTTTCAGAGATCGCGATCCTGGTGACGGCGCGGCACTGGACGGCGCATTACGAATGGTATGCGCACAAGCGCCTCGCGCTAGCCGGCGGCATGAAGCCCGAGATTATCGACGCGATCCGCGACCGCCGTACGCCCGACTTCGAAGATGCCAAGGCTAAGATGATCTACGATCTCGCTAAGTCGCTGCACGAGGGCCACGGCGTCGAGAAGGCTCTCTACGACGACGCCGTGAAGTTGCTCGGCGAACGCGGCGTGGTCGAGGTGATCGGGCTGTGCGGCTATTACACGCTGGTGTCGATGACGCTGAACACGTTCGAGTTCGGCCTGCCCGAGGGCGAGGTGTCGGAGCTGGCTTAGTTTCCCATTCAGAAACGATGGGTTTCGAGTTTGGCCGTGGCACTGTCGGGCAACCGGGCTTACGTGCATGTTTTCGAGGGAGCATTCACATGTCGCAAAGCCCCGCCATTCCCGCCGGCACCAGGATCGGCCACGTCCATCTCAAGGTCGCCGATCTCGATCGTGCGCTCGGCTTTTATTGCGGCGTGCTCGGCTTCGAGCTGATGCAGCGGATGGGCTCGGGCGCGGCCTTCATCTCGGCCGGCGGCTATCACCACCACATCGGGCTCAACACCTGGGAGAGCAAGGGCGGCTCACCGCCGCCGCCTGATGCGACCGGGCTCTATCACACCGCGATCCTGTTTCCGACGCGCCCCGCGCTGGCGGATGCGCTGCATCGGGTGCTCGCGGCCGGCATTGCGCTCGATGGCGCCAGCGACCACGGCGTCAGCGAGGCGCTCTACCTGCGCGACCCCGACCAGAACGGCGTGGAGCTGTATTGGGACAAGCCGCGGGAGCAATGGCCGTTCGGGCCTGACGGGAAGCTCGCGATGTTCACCAAGCGGCTGGATGTCGAAGCGCTGTTGCGGCAGCGGCAGGGGTGAGATGGGCCCGGCGCCACCAGCGCCGTTGCCCCACCCTGCATGCGCCGCGTGATCAGCGCCCTGCGTCCATATCGCCGGCCTCGCGCTGGCCGCTGAGCCAGAGCGCGAGCAGGGTCCAGAACGCGCCGGACAGCAGATACGCGCCCGAGGCGATGACGCCGAGATTGGTGGCGAGCAGCAGCGCGACCAGCGGGGCGAAGCCGGCGCCGAACAGCCAGGCCATGTCGGAGGTCAGCGCCGACGCCGTGTAGCGATAGGCCTGCCGGAAGTTCGAGGCGATTGCACCCGACGACTGGCCGAAGGACAGGCCGAGCAGGATGAAGCCGATCACCATGTAGATGGTCTCGCCGAACGCGCCGGCGTCGAGCAGTTGCGGCGCGAAGCCGCTATAGACCGCGATCGCGATCGCCGATCCCATCAAGAGCGACTTGCGCCCGACGCGGTCGGCAATGATGCCGGAGGCCACGATCGCGGCGACGCCGAACACGGCGGCGACGATCTCGATGATCAAAAAGCGCACCGGGCTTTCGTGGGTGAACAGGAACACCCAGGACAGCGGGAACACCGTGACCATGTGAAACAGCGCGAAGCTCGCCAGCGGCGCAAAGGCCCCTAGCATGATGTTCTGGCCTTCGCGCGCGACCGTCTCTGAGATCCGCGCCGGCTGGAGTTCGCGGGTCTCGAATAGCGTAGCGTATTCTTCCGTCGTCACCATGCGCAGACGCGCGAACAGCGCAACGACATTGATGGCGAAGGCGACGAAGAACGGATAGCGCCAGCCCCAGTCGAAGAAGTCATCGGCCGAGAGGAGGCCGGCGAAATAGGCGAACAGCGCGCTCGCCACGATCAGCCCGAGCGGGGCGCCGAGCTGCGGCACCATGGCATACCAGCCGCGCTGCGAGGCCGGCGCATTCAGCGCCAGCAGCGAAGCCATGCCGTCCCAGGCGCCGCCCCAGGCCAGACCCTGCGCGATGCGCGCCAGCGCAAGCAGCCAGATCGCGGCGACGCCGATCTCCTGATAGCCGGGCAGGAACGCGAGCGCGACGGTGGCGGTGCCGAGCAGGAATAGCGCTGAGATCAGCTTGGCCGTCTTGCCGTATTCGCGGTCGATCGTCATGAAAATGACGGTGCCGATCGGCCGGGCCATGAAGGCCAGCGCGAAGACCATGAAGGAATAAAGGGTCCCGGTCAGCTCGCTCGCGAACGGAAACACCAGGCGCGGAAACACGATCACCGAGGCGATCGCGAAGACGAAGAAATCGAAGAATTCCGAGGTGCGGCCGATGATGACGCCGATGGCGATCTCGCCGGGACTGGCCTGGTCGTGGCCATGCTCGCCGGTGGGGAGATCTGTCATTGCGGGGGTCTGTGCCGTCGCCATCCGTGCGCCCTTAACGTCCTGAAAACCAAAGCCGACCGCCCGGCGGGGCGCCAGGCAATCTGACCCTGTCTGGCCCAAGCTCCCGCACTGCAACATTGGACAAATTGTCCAATGTCCGGATTGTTGCGCCGCAGCTACCCGTTGGCCCCGCAAAGGAAACTCATTCTCATAAGGCTCGGCCCGTGTCTCGTCTCAAGATCCTGGCGCTACTACCTCTGGCTGCTGCGCTCAGCGGCTGCGACTACGTCGTGCTGGCGCCAGCCGGCGACATCGCAGCGCAACAGCGCGACCTCGTCATCATCTCCACCGTCCTGATGCTGCTGATCGTCGTGCCCGTGATGGCACTGACGGTGCTGTTCGCCTGGCGCTACCGCCAGTCCAACACCGAGGCCCGCTACGAGCCGGACTGGGACCACTCGACCAAGCTCGAGCTGGTGATCTGGTCGGCGCCGCTCTTGATCATCGTTTGCCTGGGCGCGCTGACCTGGATGGGCACGCATCTGCTCGATCCCTATCGCACCCTCGGCCGCATTCATGCCGAGCGCGCCGTGGACAAGTCCAAGGCCCCGCTCGAGGTCGACGTCGTCGCGCTCGACTGGAAGTGGCTCTTCATCTACCCGGACTACGGCATCGCCACCGTCAATGAGCTCGCAGCTCCGGTCGATCGCCCCATCACCTTCCGCATCACCGCGTCCTCGGTGATGAACTCGTTCTACATCCCCGCGCTCGCCGGCCAGATCTATGCGATGCCGGGCATGGAGACCAAGCTCCACGCCGTCGTCAACCACGCCGGCACCTACAAGGGTTTTTCGGCGAACTATAGCGGCGCCGGCTTCTCCGGCATGCACTTCAATTTCAAGGGGCTCGACGACAAGGGTTTTGACGCCTGGATCGCCAGCGCCAAGTCGGCCGGCGGCTCGCTCGGCCGCGCCGAATATCTTCGGCTGGAGAAGCCCAGCCAGAACGAGCCGGTGCGGCGCTGGGGCGCCGTCGATGCCGATCTCTACCGCCTGATCCTCAACATGTGCGTCGAGACCGGCAAGATGTGCCAGAGCGAGATGATGGCGATCGACGCCAAGGGCGGCAACGGCCATCAGGGCCTGAACAACACCCTGCCGCTCGCCTACGACAAGTATGCCCGCCGCGGCACGGTGCTCGGACCCGAGCCGACCTTCGTCGCCGGCACCTGCACGCCGGATGCGCCGCAGGGGCAGACCACCGCGTCGATCAAGGCTCCGACCGATTTCGCGCCGCTCTTAGGTGCCGGCCTGAAGCGGCCGTCGTTCACGCCGCTGAAGTCCTCGTCCTTCTTCCTCGGACAGCGTCCCAAGTCCGATTCCTGAAGTCAGATTCCTAAAGAGAACGCGCATGTCTCCTGATCTTCTCAAGCTCATCTTCGGCCGGCTCGGCCTCGAATCGCTGCCGCTGCACGAGCCGATCGTGGTCGGCACCTTCGTGGTGGTCGCGCTCGGCGGCGCCGCGCTGCTCGGCAGCCTCACCTATTTCCGCCTCTGGGGCTATCTCTGGCGCGAATGGTTCACCACGGTGGACCACAAGCGCATCGGCATCATGTACATGATCCTCGGCATCGTGATGCTGCTGCGCGGCTTTGCCGACGCGCTGATGATGCGCGGCCAGCAGATGCTCGCGTTCAACGGCTCCGAAGGCTATCTCAACGCCCATCACTACGACCAGATCTTCACCGCCCACGGCGTGATCATGATCTTCTTCGTGGCGATGCCGCTGGTCACCGGCCTGATGAACTATGTCGTGCCGCTGCAGATCGGCGCGCGCGACGTCTCGTTCCCGTTCCTGAACAATTTCAGCTTCTGGATGACGGTCGGTGGCGCGGTGCTGGTGATGGCCTCGCTGTTCATCGGCGAATTCGCCCGCACCGGCTGGCTGGCTTATCCGCCGCTGTCGAACATCGGCTACAGTCCCGATGTCGGTGTCGACTATTACATCTGGGCGCTGCAGGTCGCCGGCGTCGGAACGACATTGTCAGGCATCAACCTGATCTGCACCATCGTCAAGCTGCGCTGCCCCGGCATGACCATGATGAAGATGCCGGTGTTCACCTGGACCTCGCTCTGCACCAACGTGCTGATCGTCGCCTCCTTCCCGGTCCTGACCGTGGTGCTCGCGCTGCTGTCGCTCGACCGCTATGTCGGCACCAACTTCTTCACCAACGATTTCGGCGGCAGCCCGATGATGTACGTGAACCTGATCTGGATCTGGGGCCACCCCGAGGTCTACATCCTGGTTCTCCCGGCATTCGGCATCTTCTCGGAGGTCACCTCGACCTTCTCGGGCAAGCGGCTGTTCGGCTACACCTCGATGGTCTACGCCACTGTCGTCATCACCATCCTGTCCTACCTCGTGTGGCTGCACCACTTCTTCACGATGGGCTCGGGTGCCAGCGTCAACTCGTTCTTCGGCATCACCACGATGATCATCTCGATCCCGACGGGCGCGAAGATGTTCAATTGGCTGTTCACGATGTATCGCGGCCGCATCCGCTACGAGCTGCCGATGATGTGGACCATCGCCTTCATGCTGACCTTCGTGATCGGCGGCATGACCGGCGTGCTGCTCGCGGTGCCGCCGGCCGACTTCGTGCTGCACAACAGCCTGTTCCTGATCGCGCACTTCCACAACGTGATCATCGGCGGCGTGGTGTTCGGCGCGTTCGCCGGCATCAACTACTGGTTCCCGAAGGCGTTCGGCTTCAAGCTCGATCCTTTCTGGGGCAAGATGTCGTTCTGGTTCTGGGTCACGGGCTTCTACCTGGCCTTCATGCCGCTCTACGTGCTCGGCCTGATGGGCGTGACCCGCCGCCTGCGCGTGTTCGACGATCCGTCCCTGCAGATCTGGTTCGTCATCGCCGCGATCGGTGCCGTGTTCGTCTTCATCGGCATTCTCGCGATGCTGATGCAGTTCGCGGTCAGCCTGCTCAAGCGCGAGCAGCTCAAGGACGTCACCGGCGATCCCTGGGACGCGCGCACGCTGGAATGGGCGACCTCCTCGCCGCCGCCGGACTACAACTTCGCCTTCACCCCGGTCGTTCACGACAATGACGCCTGGTGGGACATGAAGCGGCGCGGCTATCAGCGTCCGCTCACCGGGTTCAAGCCGATCCACATGCCCAGCAGCACCGGCACCGGCATCATCCTCGCCGGCTTCGCCACCGCGATGGGCTTTGCTCTCGTCTGGTACATGTGGTGGCTCGCAGCCCTGAGCTTCATCGCGATGCTCGCCGTCGGGATCGGCCACACCTTCAACTATCACCGCGACTTCGACATTCCGGCTGATGACGTCATCCGGACCGAGGACGCGCGCACCAAGCTGCTCGCCGGAGCCAAGTAAATGACCGTTGCCGTCAATCCCTCGCAGACCGGCGAGCCGGTCTTCTACCTCGCTGACGAGCATCCGCATCCGGAAGGCTGGAGCACCTCGCTCGGCTTCTGGATCTATCTGATGAGCGACTGTCTCATCTTTGCGATCCTGTTCGCCACCTACGGCGTGCTCGGCGGCAACTATGCCGCCGGCCCCGCACCGAAGGACCTGTTCGACCTGACCCTGGTCGCGGTGAACACCTCCATGCTGCTGCTGTCGTCGATCACCTACGGCTTTGCGATGCTGACGATGCAGCAGAACAAGGTCGTGCAGACGCAGGTTTGGCTCGCGATCACCGGCCTGTTCGGCCTCGCCTTCATCGGCATCGAGCTCTTCGAGTTCGCCCACATGATCCACGAGGGCGCCACGCCGCAGCGCAGCGCCTTCCTCTCCGCCTTCTTCACCCTGGTCGGCACCCACGGCCTGCACGTCACCTGCGGCCTGATCTGGCTGGTGACGCTGATGGTGCAGGTCGGAAAGTTCGGCCTGATCGAGGCCAACCGCCGCCGCCTGATGTGCCTGTCGATGTTCTGGCACTTCCTCGACGTGGTCTGGATCGGCGTCTTCACCTTCGTCTATCTCCTGGGAGTTCTGCGATGAGCACCGATACCCACGCAGCCGGCGCGCACGACCATCACCACGAGGGAGGCCATTCCCACAGCACGTTCTCGGGCTACATGCTCGGCTTCGTGCTCTCGGTCGTGCTCACCGCGATCCCGTTCTGGCTGGTGATGAGCGGCGCGCTGCCGAGCAAGCAGATCACCGCGCTGGTGATCATGGCCTTCGCGATCGTGCAGATCGTCGTGCACATGGTCTACTTCCTGCACATGAACACGACGTCCGAGAACGGCTGGACCATGATGGCGTTGATCTTCACCATCGTGATGGTGGTGATCGCATTGTCGGGGTCGCTGTGGGTGATGAGCCACCTCAACAGCAACATGATGCCGATGCACCAGATGAGCGGCAAGAAGTGAGCGAAACCGGGACCGTGACGGGTGAGGACGGAGATGCGCGCAGCAAGGCAGCGCGGTCGCCGTCCTTGTGGCTCACGATCCTCTCGCTCATTGCTTTCGTGCTTCTGATCGCGCTTGGCGTCTGGCAGATCGAGCGCCGCGCCTGGAAGCTGGCGCTGATCGACCGGGTCGAGCAGCGCGTCCACGCGCCGGCTCAGCCGATCCCCTCGCCCGCTTCGTGGTCCACCGTCAGCGCCGCAAGCGACGAATACAGGCACGTCAGCCTCAGCGGGCGCTTCCTGCATGAGAGCGAGACGCTGGTTCAGGCCGTCACCGAGGAAGGTCCCGGCTATTGGGTGCTGACGCCGCTTCAGCGCGACGACGGCACGCTGGTCCTGATCAACCGCGGCTTCGTGCCGTCCGAGCGTCGCGACGCCTCGACGCGCCGGGACGGCAATCCGCAAGGTCGGGTCGAGATCACCGGCCTCCTGCGCATCACGGAGCCGAAGGGCGGTTTCTTGCGGACCAACGTGCCCCAGCACAACCGCTGGTACTCGCGGGACGTCGCCGCCATTGCGGCGGCGCGCGGTCTTGGCGAGGTCGCGCCCTTCTTCGTGGACGCCGACGCCGGATCACAAATCGCTGGCGGGCCGATCGCCGGATTGACCGTGATCCGCTTTCCCAATAACCACCTGATCTACGCGCTGACGTGGTTTGCCCTGGCTTTCATGCTGGCCGGCAGACTTATCGTCACATTCGGCGGCGGGCTGTTCCGCCGCAAGCGCTTCGTCCAAGACAAGGCCGGCGGCCCCGAGGCCTCCGCCCGCAGGACGGGATCAGATGCTGGAACGATCGTCGAGCCGACCTGACGACGGGAAGACGCTTTCCCAGACGCTTGGGCGTGACGGGCAAGCCGTCACGCTGCAATCGCAGGCCGATGCGCGCAGCGAGCTGATCGGCACCATGCCGACCGAGGACGAGACCAACCGCAAGAACATGGTGCTGCTGATCCAGCTGCGCTGGACCGCGGTGGTCGGCCAGATCGTGACCATCGGTGCCGTGCATTTCGGCCTCGGCATCCCCCTGCCGCTGGAGCGGATGGGCGCGGTGATCGGCGCGCTGGTGCTGCTCAACGTCTCCAGCCTGGTCTGGGTGCGCCATCGCGCTGCGATCACCAACAACGAGCTGTTGGTCGCCTTGATACTGGACGTCGCCGCGCTGACCGCGCAGCTCTATCTCTCCGGCGGCGCCACCAATCCCTTCACCTCGCTGTTCCTGCTCCAGGTGACGCTCGGTGCGGTGCTGCTCGATGCCCGATCGACTTGGTCGCTGGTGGCGCTGACCTGCGCCAGCTTCGTCTGGCTGACATTGGCCTACCGGCCGCTCGATCTGCCGCCCAATCCGTTGAGCGAGACCTATACGCTCACCGTAACAGGCATGCTCCTGGGCTTCGTGCTCAACGCCGTGCTGCTCGTCGTGTTCGTCACCCGCATCAACAGGAATTTGCGCGAGCGCGACGCGCATCTGGCGGCGCTGCGCCAGCATGCCGCCGAACAGGACCATATCGTGCGCATGGGCCTGCTCGCCTCCGGTGCGGCGCATGAGCTCGGCACGCCGCTCGCCTCGCTCTCGGTGATCCTCAGCGACTGGCGCCGCATGCCCGATCTTGCCGCCGATCAGGAGCTCGCCGAGGACCTCGCGGAGATGGAGACCTCGTTGCAGCGCTGCAAGTCGATCGTGACCGGCATCCTGGTGTCGGCGGGCGAAGCCCGCGGTGAAGGTTCCTCGCCGACGACGGTGACGGCCTTCGTCACCGCGCTGGTCGACGAATGGCGCAATGCGCGCTCCGCCCGCACGCTCTACTTCGTCAACACCTTCGGCGAGGACGTCGCGATCGTCTCCGACGTCGCGCTGAAGCAGGTGATCTTCAACGTGCTCGACAACGCCTATGAGGTCTCGCGCGAGTGGGTCGAGCTCGTCGCCGAGCGCGAGGGCGACAATCTCGTGCTGTCGATCTCCGACCGCGGCCCGGGCTTTGCGCCGGAGATGCTGGCGCAGCTGGGCAAGCCCTACCAGTCCAGCAAGGGCCGCGCCGGCGGCGGGCTCGGCCTGTTCCTGGTGGTGAACGTCGTGCGCAAATTGGGGGGCACCGTGAGCGCCAAGAACCACAGGAAGCGCGGCGCCACGGTGCGCCTCACGCTGCCGCTCGCAACATTGGCGATCGGAGGGAATTTTGACGCCTGACCGTTCGCTGATCGTCGTCGAGGACGATGCGGGTTTTGCCCGCACGCTGAAGCGCTCGTTCGAGCGCCGCGGCTACGAGGTGGTACTCGCCGCCTCGATCGAGGAGGTGCGCCAGGTGCTGGAGGAACGCTCTTTCGGTCATGCCGTGGTCGACCTCAAGCTCGGCGGCGCCTCGGGCCTTGCCTGCGTCGAGCTCCTGCACACGCATGACCCGGACATGCTGATCGTGGTGTTGACCGGATTTGCCAGCATCTCCACCGCGGTCGAGGCGATCAAGTTAGGGGCCTGCCACTATCTGGCAAAGCCGTCGAACACCGACGACATCGAGGCCGCCTTCCACAAGGCCGAAGGCAACGCCGAGGTCGCGCTCGATGCGCGGCCGACCTCGATCAAGACGCTGGAATGGGAACGCATCCACCAGACCTTGATCGAGACCGACTTCAACATCTCGGAAGCGGCGCGCCGGCTGGGCATGCACCGGCGGACGCTGGCGAGGAAGCTCGAGAAGCGCCCCGTGAAGTAGGAGGAGCGCGTCGAGGCTCCTCCTGCTATTTGCCGAACTGCGCGATCAATTCGGCCAGCGCGACGTGGCCTGTGCACGATCCCGTTCCCGGATCAGAGCCGCCGTCCTCCAGAGCGGTGGCGTAGAGGACCGCGGGATCGGCTTCGAGGCGAGCTCGCAGCGCTGCCAGCTTCGGCCAGCGGCTCTTCTCCGCAACCGCATGAAAGTCGAGCCAGCGCGCGACGCCGACAAGCACGGCGTCGGCAAGGGTCGGCCGGTCCCCGAGCAGGAATTGCCGTGTTTCGATCATTTCTTCGAGCTTGTCATGGCGCTCGATGACCCTTGCTGTGCCAAAGGCACGCAGGACCGACTTCGCGGCAGGCTCCATGGCTTCGGCTTCCATTGCCGCCCACAGCGGCGCGAAGGCGCCGGTGAAACCGGTATTCACGAATGCCATGAGCTGATGCATGCGATCGGCTTGCCGCGACGAGGGATCGAAGCTGATGCGGCGTTCGACATCCCTGGCCTCTAGCCAGGCCGCGATCGCCATCGTTTCCGTCAGCACCTCGCCCTGCCCGGTGATGAAGACCGGCGTCTCGTGTCGCGGATTGATACGGGCGTATGACGGGTTTCGCATCTCGCCCAACATATCGATCCGACAGAGCCGATATGGCTTGCCCAGCCATTCGAGAGCCGCAACGAGCCCCATGGAGCTTCCCTTCGGAAAGCCGTAGAGTAGAATTGGGTCCATGATCCATTCTCCGTGATTTCTGATGATCACGCTGCGCAGCGGTGATGCGACCCTAGCCGCTCGCCGCATCAAGTAAATTACGAACTTTTTTGTAACCTGGAGGCGCCGATGAAGGATCTCGTGTCGAGATGTCCGATCGAGGAAGTGATGCAGATTCTGAGCGGTCGCTGGCCGACGCTGCTGATCTATTATTTGAAGCAGGGCACCAAGCGCTTCAGCGATCTGCGCCGAGACAATCCGACCATCTCGCACAGGATGCTCGCGCTCGAGCTCCGCAAGCTGGAGGACGCCGGCATCGTCAGCCGCACGGAATTCGGCGGTTATCCGTTGCGCGTGGAGTACGATCTGACGGCCGCCGGTCACGCGCTCGTGCCGTTGATCGATGCGTTGGGGAACTGGTGGACGTCGGTTGCGGCAGCGGCTGACGGAGAAGGCCGCCGGAATGAAATCAGCGTCTCGGCAAGGGAGCAGCGAACCAGCGGCTGAAGGCCAAGTGTGGAGACTGTGAGGAGACTGCCGTGACAATGCTCGTCGAGCGCTTCAACCTGCCGGCTGCGGCTTCGCCCGCGCCGATCGAGCGCGATGCCGAAACAGTTCAGTTCGCACAGGCCGCGCTGGCGTCCGCCAAGCGGGAGGGCCTGCAACTTGCGGTGCGGGCGCGCTATATCGCCCTGGTCGTCATTGGCTGCCTGATCATGGCGATCAACCCGGCCTGGGAGCAGCTCTACTACGTGGCGCTGCTCGGCTTGTTCGCACTGATCGGCTGGGCCCAGGTCAGGGTTGGGC